>JACDCB010000131.1 GCA_013694585.1 Candidatus Nitrosopumilus sp.
AGCGAAATTAAAGTGGACTGGGATATTCATATGAAAGGATTGATGAGTTTATTCACATTCTTGATCAAGGAACATATTTTAAAGGGGACAGATGAAGCCCTGGAAAGGATAGATAATAAGGCCGAAAAGTAATAATGTATTGATTGGATCAATGAACAAAACATTGCAACTGATAATTTGATCAATCGTCGAAATTGTTCAAGCATTAGCACTATCGGTGTAAGCGTTACTTAAATTACAATCCATCAAGATATTAATTCATGACATCGAATAATAGATTTAGGTTACAATGTTGTGACTTTTAGGATTGTTTCTAACCTTATCTTTAGCTAATTTGAAATATTCGAAAGTAATCTTAAAGTTCTTTAAATCCTGTTTTTTTAGTTTACTATTTGTAATATTAACATTCATTGCCTCTGCCTTTCTATGTTTTCTTAGAAAGTCCCTTAAAGCCAAAATTGATGCATGATTAATCATACCCTCAATTTGTGCCCCAGTGAAGCCATCAGTTAATTTCAATACTCTATCAATAGTCACGGTTTTTTCATCCAAAGGCTTTTTTTTAAGATGTATCTTAACTATTTGTCTTCTGGATTCGCTCGTTGGAACAGGAATCTCGATAACTCTATCAAAGCGTCCAGGCCTTAAAAGAGCATCATCTATCAAGTCTATCCTATTGGTGGCACCAATGACAATTACACCATCTAAATTTTCGATTCCATCCATCTCGGTTAGAATCTGACTCATCATTTTAGCAGTTGAATCTGTTCCCTCCCTCTCTTTATTCCTTCGAAGCGCAATTGCGTCAAACTCATCAAAGAAAATAATACAAGGAGCTATCTGTCTAGCCTTTCTGAAAACCTCCCGGATTGCTTTCTCAGATTCACCGGCCCACTTAGAAAGCAATTCGGCACCTTTTATACTGATAAAGTTAGCGTTAGAATTTGAAGCGATAGCTTTTGCCAGCAGAGTCTTACCGGTTCCTGGCATTCCGTATAACAGTAATCCCTTTGGAGGTCGAATATCGGCTATTTCATATATTTCAGAGTGATTTAGTAACCAGTCGATCAAATCGGCTAACTCCTCTTTTAAAGAGTCTAACCCACCTATTTCATTCCACTTGACAGTTGGTTTTTGGATAGAGAACTCCCTAATCGCTGATGGTGTAACATCTTTCAGAGCATTATTAAAATCTGAATCAAGAATTGTTATTTTATTGAGTAAATCTTGTGGAACAGGCGATTGATCAATATTAACCTGGGGGATCAACCGTCTTAGCGAGCGCATTGCAGCTTCCTTTGTTAACACTTCTAAATCTGCACCTACAAATCCATGAGTTAATCTTGATAAGCGTCTTAGGTCGACATCTGGACCAAGCGGCATTCCCTTTGTATGAATATTTAGTATATCCAATCTCCCGTCATCATCAGGAATACCTATTTCAATTTCTCTATCAAACCTACCGGGTCTTCTAAGGGCCGGGTCGATAGCATTTGGTCTATTTGATGCACCTATTATAATGATTTTACCTCTAGAATTTATGCCATCCATCAAAGTCAAAAGCTGAGAAACTACGCGCTTTTCAACCTCCCCTGATACCTCCTCGCGTTTTGGAGCGATAGAATCTAGTTCATCAATAAAAAGTATTGATGGAGATTTCTCTTGTGCTTGTTCGAAGGTCTCTCGTAGTCTTTTCTCACTTTCACCATAAAACTTGCTCATTATCTCGGGCCCACTTATAGAAAAGAAGCTCGCATTGGTTTCATTTGCAACTGCTTTTGCTAGCAGGGTCTTCCCTGTGCCTGGTGGACCGTATAACAATACACCCTTAGGTGCATCAATTCCTAGTTTTTCAAACAATTCGGGATGTCTAATCGGCAATTCAATCATTTCCCTTATTTTTAGAATCGAGTCTTTAATTCCGCCAATATCTTCATAATTAATCCTCACAATGGAATGGGAATTACTTTTTTTAAAAGTACCAATCGAGAATTTTGTGGTATTCTTTACTAGTAAAGGACTAGAACTGGGATTCATGAAATTTACCAAAAAGACAATTTTCTTCCCTACCAAATTAATTGGGATAGTATCTGATCTGGAAATTACACGCCCATCTAATAAATTCCCTAGGGAATTCTTAAACCCTGAATATTCTAGCTCTTCCAATGGGATCAACTGAACTTCCTTAGCCACACTCACGCTTCCAACAGGACTGACCATAATATGATCATCAATTCCAGATTCCAGAATACCTCGGGTATAGCCATCAATTCGAATTATCTTTCTACCATAATCAGAAGTTAACCCTGAAGAAAGTTTGACATAGGTAGAACCTTTCTTTCCCTTTAATTTCAATACCTCACCGACATTTAGTTGGAGATCACCAAGTATTTTCGGATCCAGTAGGGCCAAGCCTTTGCCCACAAATTTGATATCAGTTTCTGCTATTTTTAATAGAACCTCATCAGTATTCTTCGTAGTAATCTACCTCTTGTATAGAAAGTGAGAAATCTTGTCAAGATATATAATTAGAATAATCACATTACAAACCCATTACATTATGAAATAATTTATACATTATATAAATTATTTGAATAGAGAGTAAAGTTTATTTTATTCTAGAACTATTTATTACATATAATGTACGTCCGAGATATCTCGGTCCCACAGGCTGTAAAAGAGATTATCTTGTCAAATGATTTATACTTAAAAGCGGTAAAATCTGGAATTGCTAATTACACCGCAATAGCCAACAAGATACAATCCGATGTAGAATCAGTTACTGGAACGCGAGTTAACACAGGCACAATTGTAGTGGCTATAAAGAGATTCGCCGATCTGATAAATAAATCAAAAAATTTAGAAAATCTACGATCAGAAGATGAGACACAAGGAAATCATTTAAGTGGAAACGAATTTCAAGAACAAAAATCGTCTATATCTTCACAAGACGCAAGGATGAAACTGACTGGAAGCATCATCGATATTGACCTTGGTAATCAAAATTCGTTCAACAATGTAAATGATTTGTTGAATGAATTTACGCAAGAAACTCTATTGGATTACAATTTAATACGAACTACCGAAAAAATAAGGATAGTAACCGAGGATATGTTTAATTCAAGAAAAATAATTACATCATTAACAGAAAAATGTAATGGCAAAATAACTGAAGGATTATCAAGAATTACAATAACTCTGTTTTCAGATAACATACTGGGAATAAGACAACTGCTGTTTAAGATATTTGATGTTTTGAACAATTATAAAATTACGCTGAATAACGTTTTTTTTAGTAGTAATGAAATAGTTCTGATATTAGAAAGGGATCAAGCAATACGCACTTATGATTTACTACAAAAGAAAATTTTTAGAAATTAGAAAGTCAATAAACATCATATATAATTCAAACTATGTTCAGATGCCCCGATTCTTTTTTTTATGGTTTTAAAGACAAATAAACCCGACGAATACAAGTTAAACCCGTGTCAAAAGGTTTGAAAGTGAAAACAGGTGAGTGGGATTTATCAGAACTTTTGAAGGATCCTGTCAAAAATGAGTTCAACAAATCATTGAGTGATATCAATACTAAAGTAGCAAACTTTGAAGAGAAAAAATCAACTTTAGGACATGATATTTCTACAACTGATTTTATGAAAATGATCAAGGATTCTGAAGAAATTGCAGAATCTCTAAGTTATGTTACTGGGTACGCCCATTTGAAGTACGCTGAAGATACCTCTTCGAATGATGTAGGTGGATTAGTTACAAAAGTAAATATTTTTTCTACAGAAATATCAAACAAACTTCTGTTCTTTGATTTATGGTTCAAGAAGGTGTTAGATGAGGAAAATGCCGATCGTTTAATAAAAGGAGCACCAGATGTTTACAAAGATTATTTACTTCATGAGCGGTCCATGTCCAAATATACTCTGAATGAGGCAGAGGAGAAGATAATAAATATACTAGATGTTACAGGGATGAGTGCACTAATCAAGATATATGATAGAATGACTAATGGTTTTGAGTTTGAGTATATTGAAGAAAGAGGAACAAGAAAGATAAGAAAAACTATTACTAACAAGGAGAAGCTAGTTACTTTAGTAAGAAGTTCAATATCTTCCGAAAGAGTTGCTGCTTATAGATCATTGTTGTCAACGTATAAGAAAAACAGCGGAGTCCTAGGTGAGATATACATTAACCGAATTTTAAATTGGAATAATGAATACGTCTTACTTCGAGGTTTTCCAACACCCATTTCAGTAAGAAACTTATCAAACAACATTAGCGATGAGACAATCGTGGCGCTTCTTAATGTATGCAGATCTAACTCTAAAGTTTTTCATCAGTATTTTAAGGAGAAGGCTAAGATACTGAAGGTTAAAAAACTAGAGAGATATCATCTGTATGCTCCATTGAAATCGCAAAGTCAGGAGAAAATTACATATGGAGAAGCTCTAAAAATGGTTTTAGACGCTTTTAACGACTTTCATCCAGAGTTCAAAACAATAGTGGAAAATTTGGTTACTAAGAAACATATTCACTCAAAACTTCAAGACAATAAACAAGGTGGAGCTTTCTGTTCAACAATCAGTCCCAAAGTCGACCCCTATGTACTTTTGAATTTTGATGGAACTTTAAGAGACATTTCAACTATGGCACATGAATTTGGGCATGCGATCCATAGTGTTCTTGCAGCAGATAAACCGATTAGCGTACAGCATTCTTCATTACCACTAGCAGAAACTGCATCAGTGTTTGGAGAGATGATACTTAACGATCGGCTTTTGGATCAGGTCAAGAAGAAAGAAAAGAAAATCATGTTAGCTGAACAGATAGATGACTTTTATGCGACGATTATGAGGCAAGCGTATTTTACAATTTTCGAAACATCGGCTCATGAAATGATAGGGAAAAATAGTGCTACAAGTATAGACGAATTATCAGAGATTTACATGAATAATTTAAGAGAACAGTTCGGAAATTCATTAAAACTATCTGATGATTTTAGATACGAATGGCTGTACATACCTCATTTTTATCACTCACCTTTCTATTGCTATGCTTATTCATTTGGAAATTTGCTTGTAATGTCGTTATATCAACAATTCAAGAATGAAGGTAAAGAATTCATACCCAAATACATTCGCATCCTGTCATCTGGGGGCTCGAAAAAACCAGAAGATTTGCTCTTGAGTGAGGGAATTGATATTTCTAAAGAAGATTTTTGGCAGAGAGGGTTTAATCTCGTTAATGATAAAATAAATGAGCTCAAGAATATTGAATAGCATCATTATATTTTTATAACTTCAGTTGAAGTCCTACAACCTGCTTACCTAATTACACAGATATAATCAAATTTATCCTAACTGGTAATGTATTAATCCTATATCCCCTCATGTCAGTTTCAGGGGATCATCATGGAAAATTAAACGTATTGAAATTACAAATACTTCATGAATATGATACATTGTGAATGAGTAATTACGATCAATTTGATTTACGATCAATTTGATTTAATAATTATCCCTAATTAGTTTAATATGCTTAAAATAATATAAAAAATCATTCCCAAAGAGAATGACACGAGCCTGTATTAAAGTGAAAGTGTTTAATGAGGATCAATAAATAAGCGGGACTAGACAGACAAAGAATGTCATCATAAGAGGTAAAAAGAAAATATTATTTCAGGAAGACTTCCAAGACCTATCAGAGTCAAAATTTTCCTTCGCCATTCATTGTTTTTAATTATTTATCATAATTGAATGCAGAATAGCATATATGAGCAGACCAGTAGATGGTCATTCCTTGTAGACTATCTCTACGACAGTAATAAAATAAAGAAACTTGCAAAAAAGCCATATCCAATTAGAAAATCACACTTAGTCTATCCTGAAATCACTTTGTTTGGGACGGTGTACGAGGTAAGCGGAACTAATTCCCATTGAGAAGTCCCATCATTAGTGTCAGGAATTGAAGGATTTTTAGTTTTGTTATTAGCGTACATTACGATGGTGACCGTCCTGTCATTTATTTGCAAATCATTAGGAAGTTTAAATGAAATATTTATGCTGTGATTGCGAACATCCCAATTTTCTGCTTCGATTATACTATAAGATTCCGGTTGAATGTACTGTTCATAAAATTCCAATGGCTTACTGACTATTAGCCCTAGCTGACCCATGCTATAATTTAACTTATTTTTGTTCTCTTCGTAATCCAACTGGTCAGGTAGATTATCAAAATAGATCGAAATATGACTTAATTGTAGATTTACCTTTGGATCAATGATTCTAGCTTCAATTAAGAACTTTTGATCGTTTTCATTTGATAAATTGTATCTCAGATAGTTGTTCTCAAAATTCTGTACGAGAACGAAATAATAATCATTGAAAGCTATGCCGATACTTACATCCGTATGAAATTTGTCCAAAATATTGTTTTTATGACCATCTTGACAACATAAAATCATTAAAAATCATAGAATTTTCTAACTTATCAATTGCATCAAAAGGATCTAGCGGCTCACAATATATTTGGGAATTATTAGTACAAAAAGAATCAGATGTTATTCCTTTTATGGTATCGCCAGTATTAACATAGCTGATTTGACCTATGTTTTGTTGTACATATCCCGTACCATTGTATAAAGAATATAACATGTAGGGTTTTAATCCATTCTTGCTCCAATGAGATAAAAGCTCTGATTTTAGTATTTCGGCTGCATGATATTGAGCAGCCTTATTGTCACTTAAAGCTACAGGTTGGAGTCCAGCACTAAATCGATCTGTGTTAATCTTGGATAGTGTATGGTTCTGCAATATTTTCAAATTGGAAGTTTCATTTAGAGATAATACTTGTAGAAAGTTATTGGTACAGGCCAAGAAAATGAAAATCAATAGAATGTTAAACAGTACTACGATAAGGAACATTTCAAATATTTAACAACAGATGTCCTGCTGTTTATACTTTAAGCGGGCATAGACAGTCCCTATAATAAACATCCCCTACAAACATTTTGATAATCCCATTTTGTCATTCTGGTTGTCAGAACGATTTCGACCCACCATTTGGAATAATAATGCAGAAGTTATCAATATTAGAGATATAACAATGGCTGAGAGAATCTGAGATCCAGAGATACCCAATAATAATCCAAGCACTGAAGACACTGCAAAAATAATCACAATGATCGGTATCCATTTTTTAAGTATTACCTTTTTATCAAGATTATTCATACAGCATACAAAAGTGTCACATAACAAATTAAGGGTTACGGGTATAAAAGGAAATGTCATTTGATATGTAATAAATAAGGGATTCCTAATCAATAAGTTCGACTATGCCTTGAGTTAGCATGATCCTGCGTAATTCCTTAGCTAAATCAGTGACAGTGATGATTCCTATCACCTTCCCATTCGATATAACAGGCAATCGTCTTATTCGATTATTGATCATTCGTTGAACCGCAACATCCACAGGAGTATCTGGTGCTGCATAGGTCTGAATCTTGGACATTAATTCAGATATCTTCACTTCTGAGGATACCCTATCATTAGCACAAACCCTTTTAACAAAGTCTCGCTCCGTAATGATTCCAATCAATTCATCATTATCCTGAACTATCAGAGAGCTAATCCTTTTTTCTTTCATCAGTAGAGCAGCATCTAATGCAGATTTATCAGAATTAATTGTAACAACATGACTAGACATGATTTCACTTACCACTTCTTGCATAACAATTTCTTACCCATTAAATAAAAAAAGATTTCTCTTAGTGGTCGATTGTCATACTATTGATATTAAACTCTAACCAAAAAAAATAACTAGTGATTGATTGTACAGGTTTCGCAAAAGACTTAAAAATAATTATGTTAAACTAAATACATAGAAATGGAAAATAAAAACTTTTTTACTACAATTTTGAATAAAATCCGTCTCATAAGAGCATCAAGAAAGCATAAGGTAACAGCATAACTTATGCAGAATCTAATATTTTGATTAAAATATTATTTATAAATTTTTTATGATAATTAAAATATTGATTAAAAAAGCTTCAAAGCTTCCAAATATTTGCTAATAATTTTCAACCAGGATTATTACAATAGAATTACAATACATTAATGAATTATGAAATAAAAAAAGTAGATTAAATTACTTGCCACGGCCTTGTAGCAAACGTTACTCCAAGCCCAGCAGCAATAATTATGCTCTGATATATTATGTTGTTCCATGGAATTGGTTTAAATATTGGTTCGCCAACTACCTGAATAGTTTGACCTGGACCCAAACCTGGACCCACATTTGCTAGATTGAGTTGTGTGTGAACGTGATAAATTCCAGGTTCTAGGGCCTTTGCTTCAAGTCGATATGGAATAGTTTCTTGTGGTTGAATTTGGAGGATGTTTCCTGGTGGGTCTCGACTAATGAATTCCCATCTGTTACCAGCATTAGTAGATTCACTGAAAAGTGATATCCAACCTCTCATATCTCTATTTACCAAACTTTGAAGCTCGCCTGTAACCACCAATGTGTCACCAGTGTTTAGGGATTGTGCTGAAAAAGCTTCATTGTTGATCCTTACGAATCTGCTTTGAAGCTGAGCTTGAACTCCGTGACCATCAGCCATTGGAAGTAGTGCAATAATACTAGCTAACATGGATGCTCCTGCAATAAAGGTTACAATTAGAAACACCATAGCGGGTTTGTTGCCGCTCTTCTTATTCATCTAGGGATTCAACTTGTTACATAGATAAAAAGTTTGCTGTATCCTATATTAATTAAACATCAAATTTTTATAACAATAATCAAACATTGTCAAAATTCTATAACATACCAAAGCTTATCACGCAATTCGTGTTAGAAGATGAAGAATTATGAAAGATGCACAAGCCCCAATCCGAGTGGACATCATTTCAATCATCCAAAAGGTAGGTTTCTATATATCACATATCAAATAATTATGAATCCAGGGTTTGGGAATGATAGAATGAACCATCTTCATTGTTTTTTAGGACATGATCTAATTGTAATAATTGATTAAGATATAGACTAAACTAGGATATTTCATGTAAGAGCAATTATTTAGCTTTATTTACGGATATTCTGAATCATTGTTTAGGATTCTGTCGGATGTAGTGTGAGCTAATTAACTTTTTTAGAACTTGGATTAATTATATCCGAATTGTCGTAGGAATAATATATCATTTGGTTTTGTCATCTATTAATTGAATCGATTTGAGTTCTACCAAAGCTTGAATGTTATAACAAAAAGGAACAATTCCTTTATCCTATACATAAATCATTTCATTAGAACCAACTAGTACGAATTGATCTAAAATGGATCATAGTACTATGGTAGAATGTAACCACAAGTTCAAGAACAAATTCTATTCAAACTAAGGTATAAGTATTAATACGATGATCTGATTAAAATAGGTTATTGAATCAAGGAACTGATTTCCAGTTAAATGAAAACGAAGATAATGTTTTATGTGATCTTTGTGGAAATGTTCTTGAAGCTTGCATGTGCGTATGCCCTTATTGTGGATGAGGAGACAAATGTGAGTGTTGTCTTCACGACTCGATGACTGGCGGTTGACTGATCTTCCAAATTATGATTGATTGAAACTATAATAAGAACAAGCGCGGATATTAATGTAATTAATGGTTATTTCTAGAGAGTCCATTTCTTGGGTTATAGGTGGACCTCAAGGAAGTGGAGTAGATTCGGCGTCCCACATATTTCTAAAATCTATAGCGATGTCGGGTTTGAATGTGTTTGGTAAGAGAGAGTACCACTCGAACATAAAAGGAGAACATAGCTACTTCTCTGTGAGATTTTCAAATCAAATTGTAAGGTCTCCTGTTGATGATATTGACATTCTTGTAACTTTTGATGCTGAGACAATAGTAAGACATTCCCCATTCTTATTAGAAGGCGGAATATTGATTTATGATCCGGATGTTGTAGGAAAGAAAATTGAGGATATCCACACCTTAGACAAATCATCCGAAAAGAGAATAGCACACATCTTAAAGAGTAAGAACAAAGAATTTAGTCTTGCAGGAATAATAGAGGAGCTCAAAGAGAGGAAAGTCATACTGGTAGAACTACCATATACTAAATTAATAAACAAGTTTTCTGAGGAGATTCAAGATCATTCCATAAGTAAATTAGCAAGAATTACCAACGTAATGTCACTTGCGGCTTCATTGGCAGTTTTAGATTTTGATATTCCCCTTATGGAACAAGGGATACAAGATACATTTACTAACAAACCAAAGATAGCAGAACTCAATGTGAAAGCGGCAAATTTCACTTATTCTTATGTTAAAGAGAGTTTCGGTGCGATACCAGAAAAATTTTTATTTGTCACAAAGATCCAGAATGAAGCGAATAGTAATTCCATTATTGCACAAGGGAATCAAACCTCACCCCTAGGAAAAATGGTGGCCGGCTGTAGATTTCAAACATACTATCCTATTACGCCTGCTACCGATGACAGTGAATATCTAGAGTCAAATCAGATTCTAGAACAGAATGATAAAAATAATGGATCAGTGGTAGTAATTCAAACAGAAGATGAGATAGCCGCTATAACTATGGCTATCGGAGCGGCTTTAACCGGTGTACGGGCCTGTACTACTACTTCAGGTCCAGGATTTTCTTTGATGGCAGAAGCATTAGGATGGGCAGGAATAAATGAAGTTCCTTTATTGGTTAGTTTGTATCAACGAGCAGGACCATCGACTGGACTACCCACAAGACAAGAACAAGGAGATCTATTATTCGCAATTAATGCAGGACATGGTGAATTTCCAAGGATAGTATATTCCTCTGGAGATATCGAAGAAAGCTTTTACGATACAATTAGAGTATTCAATTACGCGGATATTTTCCAGACACCAGTTATCCACATGTTAGACAAGTATCTTTCTAATAGCATCATTACATGCAACCCATTTGAATATAAAAATCTGAAGATTGAAAGGGGGAAGATATTAGAGGGTAATTCAATAGAGATTAAACAACAAGGCTTTTCAGATCACTTTAAAAGGTTCGAATTGAGCGATGATCCGATTTCCCTGCGTGTTCCATTAGGCACAGAAAATGGTATATTTTGGAATACAGGCGATGAACATGACGAAATGGGTCATATAACCGAAGACCCAGAGACTAGGATTAGCATGATGGAAAAGAGATTGTCTAAATTAGAATTAATACAGAATAGAATACCTAAAGAAGAACAAATTACGATCGAATTTGAAAATAATACAAGTAGTAAATCGAAAAAATTAATGGTAATAGTTAGTTGGGGATCTACGAAAGGAGCAATTCTAGATTCATTAGAAAAAATAACTGAAACAGATGATACAATTCAATTCTTGTACCTTCAAATCAAATTATTAAATCCTTTTCCAGGAAAACTTTTGGAAGACATTGTAAATAATAAGATAGAAAAATTGCATAGTAGTGACAATACATCATCAACTATCGAAACAATAGTGACAATTATTGAGATGAACTATTTGTCGCAATTGGACGTTCTAATAAAACAAAATACAACCTTGCAATCAGATCACAATATACTAAAATATAATGGTAGACCAATGTCTCATACCGAAATATACAATTCTTTAATAAACATAATAAACAATCAATCTGAAAGGAGAGTTATATTAAAAAATGGAGTATAAATTAGCCGATTTTAAGACACCGGTTCATAATGACTGGTGCGCAGGTTGTGGTGACTTTGGTATACTTAATGCAATACAAATGTCTCTTTATGAATTAAAAATATCTCCGCATCAAGCTGCAATTTTTTCTGGAATTGGATGTTCAGGAAAAACTCCTCATTTTATTAACACATTTGGAATACACACATTACATGGCAGAGTGTTGCCTTTCGCTCAAGGTGCAAAGCTAGCCAATCCGAATTTAAAAATTCTAGCTGTTGGTGGCGATGGAGATGGATTGGGAATAGGGTCTGGACATTTTGTGAATTCAGGAAGAAGAAATATCGATATCACATATATTATTTACAATAACGGAGTTTACGGATTAACCAAGGGACAAGCCTCTCCCACGCTCAAATTAGGGATGAAGACAAAATCTTTGCCTCAACCTAATGTAAATGATAGTATTAATCCAATAGCATTGGCTTGTGTCAGCGGTTTCACGTATATAGCGAGAGGGTATTCATATGACATAAAGCATCTAAAGGAGGTAATTAAGAGGGGAATCGAGCATAGTGGTTTATCCTTTATTGACGTATTACAGCCTTGTCCTACATATAATGATATAAACACAAAGGAATGGTATCAAAGTTTTAGTCTAGATGAGAATAACCCTTCAATAAGAATTCCCAAGATATACAAGCTAGAGGAAGAAGGTTACAACGGGGTGGTGGATAATGACGAGGAATCTTCGAACAAGATAATCAAAGCAATTGAAAAATCAAAAGAATGGGAAAGCAGAATTCCTGTGGGCGTATTTTATGAAAATAAGAAAACACCTACATATGAAGAAAGATTACAAAGCAGAATTGACAATTACAAGACTTATCCACCCGCGCTACAAACAATAAAAGATGAAAACGGAAATCCAAATATCAATATAGATAGATTGATCGATGAACTTAGAACAAAATAACATGTAATAGTTTATTTAATCACCCGCGAGTATGTATGGAGGGCTGAGAATATCCTTTGGGATTAAACCAAAACGATTAGTCATTGATAGGGTGTCGAACACACTAGTGGACCCGAAAATATGACACACTGTTTAACCTTCAAGGAAAACAAAATTAGAAGTCAATTTAATGATAGGCTCCCCTATCATCATCAATACAATAATAAAACACTAAGTAGACGGATCATTTCTTATCATTACAAATATAGTTTAAAGAATAGCCTTCAGGTTTCTAATTTTTATGGTAAAATATTTTTAATTTCTAAAATAAATTCTATAATTTCTAAAATAAAAAAAGGGATCTAGTCCCACTTACTCCATGCAGCCATCCATCTATAAGTCCAAGTATTAAGTTTTGCACCCAAAGCCGCTATAGGTACACAAAGCACTGCTCCAGCTCCTGCTCCCAAGGCAACAGGACTGTTATAGAACTTTCCTACCTGTGGTTCAATTGGAGTCATGTATGGTGGTAACGTGGGTCTAGGATATTTGAATGCCATCTCTAATGGGTCAGCAATCAACAATAAGTTAATCATATTAAACAGTGGGAGTGACATTCCTACCAATACACCACCAATTAATATTGCCGCGTGTTTGTTTCTTCTTGTTGCCCAGTACGCCAAATCCAACAACATAGCAGAGGGTATCCAAACAGGGACCACGACAAAATCGTACGGGTATCCCAATGCAAACCATGCTCCTTTGGCAACCCATGTATAAATCGTCATAATAGTTGCATAATACGTAGCCGTGCCAGGAACACCAGTAAACAACATATAGTATATAGCTCCTACCACAAGCATTGTGGATTGAGAAATCGAGAATACGACGAATGATGTCCATGCCCAGTCAGTATAGAAGATATAATCTCCTGCGTTGATTGTAAGCAACGTACTATTTACTGCAACAACAACTATGAACAAATAGTGAGTTGTACGTCTTAACCAGACCATTATTATGCTGTTCTTATAGGTAGTATATAAGATTTTGTGTATATTTTTTCGAAAATCTGCAATTAGTTTACGGAATTAATTTCATTGACTATTACAAAACTATTATGAATATCTAAAATTTTTGAACGTGTAAAAAGATAAAATGAAGGATATTACATCCTTACTGGTTTTTCACCAACTATTTTCAGCATCCAAAACATCCCTAAAATTTCAATAACGGTCAAAACGGATAGAGCATATATGCCACTTGGTAACGGATATGCCCATGGATACACAGTAACACCAACATAGACACCTCCAGCTGTAGCTACCCAACATAATATAAAGCCTAAAACAATAATACCTTTCATATTTTCGACTCTACGGCCAATCATACGCTCGATTTCGTCTCTGCTTGCTCCTGAGGAACTACCACTACTACCACTACTACCACTACTACCACTACTACCACTACTACCCGAACCAGTTTGCCCACTAGGTTTATACCCTTTTGGTAAAGTCATTATTTGTAATAAAGACGGTTCCTTTTTAAATTTTGCTATTGAATTTTGACTGATTAAGACTAGTAAGCTGCGATTATTATTTTATGAATATTTCTAAACAATAGTCATAAAAGTGTTATTTGAAGAATAGACAGTAAAAATCAAAATTTTTTTTCATCTGAAATATTTAATCCGTACTGAAAAAATATACCTATATATCGTTTTATTTAATAAAAAATTGTGGCTATTTCATTAATACCCGCGAACATAAAAATGAAGGGTCAAAAGGTCTCGACAGAAGGAGGCAACAAAGTTGTAAAGGGGAGTATTTTAGTAAAAAGGGGCTTTGCCCACATGCAAAAACACGGAGTAATCATGGATGTAACAAATGTTGAACAGGCTCAAATAGCAGAGGAAGCGGGAGCGGTCGCTGTGATGGTTTTAGACAAATTACCTTATGATGTTAGAAAGGCAGGAGGGGTAGCAAGAACAGCTGGGGTAAAAACAATTCAAGACATAATGAATGCTGTTTCAATTCCAATCATGGCAAAGTGTAGAATAGGCCATTACTCTGAAGCCAAAATGCTCGAAACTTGTGGGGTGGACATGATTGATGAAAGCGAAGTATTAACTCCAGCTGACGAAGAAAATCATATTTGGAAGTGGGAGTTTACCACACCTTTTGTAAATGGTGCAAAGAATTTGGGCGAGGCGTTACGAAGAATAGAGGAAGGGGCATCAATGATAAGAACTAAAGGGGAACCTGGAACCGGAAATGTTGCAGAAGCAGTAAATCATATAAAAAAAATGAATAAGGAAATAAGGTTAGTAAAAGCAGCCTATTTGGATAACGATTATCAAGAAATAATAAAACTCGCTAGGGAATATAAAGTCTCAATGGAGGTTGCGTTGGAAGTAGGCAGATTAGGGAGACTTCCCATAGTAAACTTTGCAGCTGGTGGTATTACTACTCCAGCTGATGCTTCTTTCCTGATGAAATTAGGTTGTGATGGTGTTTTTGTCGGTTCAGGGATATTCAAATCAGAGGACCCATCATCAAGGGCAAAAGCAATAGTATTAGCCACAACATTTTATGATAATGAAAAAGAGGTTCTAGAGGCTCAAAAGATGGTAGACGAAAAAAAATCCCTTATCGGATTAGATACGAAAAATTTAGATCTGCGAATGCAAGAGAGAGGGCCTTCGGTTTGACTCCTATCTTAAAAGTAGGTATCCTAAGCATTCAAGGCGATATTGAAGAAAATTCAAACGCAATTAAAGAATCATTTGAAGAACTGGAGATTGAAGGTACGATAATCTATATGAAAGATTTACGTGATTTAGACGAAATTGATGGACTAATTATTCCCGGAGGTGAAAGTACAGTAATAGGTATGCTCTTATTCTTGCAAGGGGTTCAAACAGATTTACTCAGGAAAAAGATCCAAGACGGCCTGCCAATATTAGGAACTTGTGCTGGACTCATAATGCTATCGAATAGGGCATATGATAAGACTATAGGCGAAACAAGACAAGAATTGTTAAAAGTTCTGGACGTTACGATAGAACGTAACGCCTTTGGACGTCAGCATGAATCCTTTGAGTCAGAGTTGGATATACCTTATCTAGGTGAAAGAAGATTTAATGGAGTTTTTATAAGAGGGCCGGCAATAACTGAGATCGGTAATAATGTAGAAATTATTGCAAAATATAATAATAAGATAGTGGCCGTCAGGCAAAATAACATTTTGGGAACTTCGTTTCATCCTGAACTTGCTAACGATAACAGATTCCATACTAATTTAACAAAGTTAATGGTAGAATACAATAAATCCAAAAAAAGAACATGACAAACTGATCTCATTAGTAACAATAGCAGGAACCTGATCTAGGACCTGCAATAAATCAATAGATTGTTGTTCAAATTCTATGGACCAGCACAGCAATCTATTTCGTTAATTTAGAGTCGTAACTCCACCTTTAATGATGATATCAAAGCATCCATCTCAAACGTTTTGTCTCAAATACATTTAACACAATGCTAGCCAAAAAATTTTTTCTTCACTTTTAATTGTTTTACAATTTGAGTAATAAAATGAAGCAAATCGCATGAATTCAACAAGTCCAAATAATGTTTAGTAGACAAAACCGGGCCTAAATTTTGAAAGGAAAACAAATTAAAAAGGTGCGGGGGGTGGGATTTGAACCCACGGACCCCTGAGAGACGGGATCCCTTATACAGATCTTAAGTCCCGCGTCTCCAAAATATTATTATTTATTTGGCCAGGCTCTACAACCCCCGCCCAATTAATGTTAATTTTCAAACACTAATATATATATCATGAATTGTAAAAAGGCTGGACTTGGCAGGAATATCGCGGATATTCAATTTGATAGTATTTGTCCCATCTGAATTGTTAGCAATTCGTTCCCTTTCTAAAATCAACCAAAGAGAATTTAATCCCAATGTATTCATTCTGAAACTTAGAACTACTAGAAAAGTAAAAAATAATAACACTGAAAGATTGATAAATCAATTACTTGCTTGATCCTGGAGACTGTAAAAGGAAGATCCATTTCTAACTGCATTTAACATATTTTAAACATCTATCATGTATGACAAATTCCAAAAACAAAAAAAGTAAGCATTTCGATATACTTAACTCAATCAAAGCTGATCAGAATTCCAAACCAATGTTTTCTACTCAAAAACTCGGTAGATGGAGAACGCAAACACGAACCAATTTTGAATCAAAACAAGCATATCTTAAAAGATCGTATGGATTATTAAATAGAAAGAATGGTAATGGATTTTGAATTATTAAGTTGTTTAGAACACTAAAAAAATTAGGTTGGTAAGCTATATACATCGCAATCCCAATCTTGGATCTTGTTTCCAAAGGTGCACTCTATATCCACTTCAAAGTAATCAATATCTATTGCCGAGCTAATTGCCTCAGATAGTTGTTGTTGGATCGTAGCGCTGATCGTTTCTTGATCAACAAAAGGATTTGGTAGGGCAGGTAATACATTTGTTGCATTTGTGGTTGAATTGGAAGAATTATTTTGCTGCATTATATAACCTGCAGGAGGCGAAGAAAGAAAGTCATTAATAATTGTCGAGTTAATAATGTTTTGCGAGTTATTCAACAAGTTACTACTTCCACTAATTATATACGAGATATCAAAATATGGTTTTATATACGCAGTTTCATTTACGATTTGATAAGAATTCGTAGATAATTTCGATATTTGGACAGAGGGTTGGAGATTTTCCCCAGAGTTTTGGGCATTTGAGGAAGTTACACCCATGCTAATTAAAAGTAATATTAACAC
>JACDCB010000170.1 GCA_013694585.1 Candidatus Nitrosopumilus sp.
ATTCCCTTGTTACCCATTGTATTGGGGGCCTTTTCCATCCCACTTTTGGATTATCCTTACCTCTTCACCATTCTTTGCATTAAACGTGCCAGGTACCCTTATTAAACAAGACTTTACGGAAGGAGAATGTTGAGGATCGGACTTTCCGTTTGTAAAGAACCTTTCAGAGAATCTCAGAAATTCGGTGGTTAGATCTCTCCCATCCAGGTACGGGAGGAATTCATAAAAAATATCCGTTTTTTCAAATACTATTCCATCTACTGGTTGGTAAATATGATGACCGTTGCCCGTCCACAGCACAGACGGGGTCGAGCCCCCATGAAACTTTGTAGATAGCATTTTTAATGTTCTTTTCAGATGCTTATCAAGATTCAGCAGACTCATATAGTCTTCAAACAGTGTAACAACATCTTCAGCGTTCAGGTTAAGAGCAATTGCAACATCCACTCGGCTTTTGTTCTCCTTAAACATAGCGAATGCTTTGGATGTCATTGACGGAGTTTTATTCTGATACTCTGATTCTTCGCCGGTAAATCTTCTTATTATGCTACCGATATCCTTAAGAGATACATGAGCAGTCTTAACCATCTCTCGCGTTGTCTTTCCTTCCATGGCAAGTTGGATGACAAGGTGTTCCTTTTCTTCTCTTCTTAACAATAACATACTATCTATAAAGTCAAATGGTTTAAGTTCAATTGATTTCCTTGATTCTGAATCAAGCAAAAAGATGTATTTTGATTAAATAGGTCAAGATTGTGGCTCCAACTTTTGACATTGAGCATATGCTTGTGTATAAGAAACATCTTGGGCACTTCGAGGCTGACCTTTTGCTTCCCACGAATTACCAACAGGTTTGCTATCTGTTGTCCATGCAAGGCCAGATTTGTGAAATCCACCCCCGGTAAGCACTTCATCAGAATTGCAGGAAGCAACACTTTTTTCAGTATCGCTACAACCGTCGACACATGTTCCATCTCGAGCAACATTACCTTCGACTGTTCTTACAGTTAGATCTTGTGAAGGAGCAGCATCGCCTTTGTCACCTTTGTCGCCCTTCTCACCTTGAAGACCTTGGGCTCCGGTATCACCTTTGTCACCTTTGTCGCCCTTCTCACCCTGTGGGCCTGGATCACCTTGAGGACCAAGGGGCCCCTGTTCACCAACAGTAGGAAAATCACCAAGGTCAAAATGGAAACCATTAGGTCCACCAAAATCAAATTCTAATCCTATGGCAGGTCTAACTATTGTTGATGATGATGTCCATATGGATATAACTAGTATTAGGAATGATAAAAAGGAGATCAGTGTATTCATGCAAAAACTGGACTAGTATTTTAATAAAGGATTTTTTAACTTATTACTGCGTCTTTTTTTCATAATAATCATTTGATCAATGATTATTAGTAGGTCGTTTCAACAATTTTTCTTAGATCCGTTTATTTTGATATACAGTCAGCCAGTCCCCAAATATCAATTCATACAATGATCGATAAGCCTTGAAGTATGTAGAATAAAGGAGATTAATGAGATAACAAGCGAAACCATGTTGGTGATCGCTATAATTACATTGATAACAGGATTAGGAACGTCCTTGACTAGTTTGACGTTAACCGCATTTGGGAGATTCCTCTCATAGATGGGCTTCGCTTAGGGTCATCACTGTACATGCACTAATAGAGTTTTCCATGACCTAACAACAGGAACCTCTATTGCCAATGCATGAAAAAAAAATCGTATTTTGTAGTATATGTTAAAATTGGTTATTGTTATATGTGAATTTATGTGTGGTTTTTATTAAATTAAACAAAAAAAATAAATTTTTGGTTATTAGGGAGATCCTACTTGAGAATTATATATGCCTGTTCCTTCTGTACATCCATTATTAATACGAAAACCAGAGTAGTATCAACATAATTTCCAATGGCTGGAATACAATGGCAATCATGGCCTTCTGGACATAAGATACTATTATCAGGTATTACCCCTTGTTGTGCGTTTGCGTATTGTGTAATTGCCAATGAGAATATGCTTTGCTAGCTATTCCCTATGAAGCTTTGATTATTCTTCAAAACTTTATTGACTGGTTGATTGTGACTGACCTATCCCTTGGGTTGCACCGTTATCTTCATCATTTGAACTTTCATCGTTGTTACGGCCATCACTATTGCTGTTACCATTGCCATTGTCGAATACAATGCTTTCTGCAGACTTAATGTCAGTAACACATACAGCTTCTAACTCATCATCATCGTTAAATTGAGGTGCAAGTTTAAAGGATACTACATCGTCTACATCAGTTCCTGGTTCTATCGTTAAATCATCGCCACTCAAGGCATCGGTACCGGAGAAAGATGCGGGTATTTCTGTCAAATCAGCATTGTTATCATTCACATCTACTTGTCCTGGGGATTGGGATGTTATGGCTTCTACCTTTAAATCATTTCCACAGTTATCAGAATCTTGTGCTAATGTAACAAAATGATTATGCCATACCGGATCATTAGTATTTGTTTGTTCTTCGCTATCTTGAACACCTGCATGAGTTGTGCTAACCACTACTGCATCTAATCCTTCGGTAGTCAATACACCATATCCAAAGGCACCACCGTCACCATTTGTTGGGATGTGACCGTGTGTCTCAAGAAATGCACTCATTTCTTCAGAGGTTGCATCTATGGTGGCTTCTCTTATATCGAGAAAGTCGTCATCTGATGAGGTAGATGCAAAAGCCATAGTAAGTGGTGATACCGCCAATATCAAGAGCATAGAAATAGAAATAAAGATTTGATTTTTCATATACAAGTCTACTATTTTATGTTATTTATGTTTATTGCGAAGCTATAGCAATTGTTCTAAATATTGAAATAACACACCAAGATCGTTTATTATTGATGATTTAGAGCATAATTAACTGTGACAACCAATTAATAGAAATCGAATCCCCTCGTGATTGAATTTCTAAACAATTATTATACGTCTTAATCTAGTTTGGGTCCGAGGTATCACCGTTATGTGCTAATTTCCTGTATGTATAATAATGGTTTTTAGCTTGTTGGAGTAGTAATTCTATGGTAAGATGCAGGGCTTGTTACAAGGGTCTTAACTCTACATACATCAGGGTGGGTGCAAAGGAATCTTTTAAGAAAATAGGGCTATACTGTATCACTTGCGATATTCATTATTCTCCTGACTTGTTAAAACAGTATACTGGAATGCAAAAACAGTATACAGCACCTAATAATAATCAAACCATAAAGAGAACCTACGCAGACAACAATATTGCAAATATTCCAATAAATCCACATATTCTTGAAAACTCTATAAGATTAAATCGTAATAAATTATATAACTGCCAACAAGATATACATCAAAAGAGGGTCCGTAGCGTAGTCAGGATATCGCGGCGGTCTTCGGAACCGCAGGTCATGGGATCGAAGCCCACCGGGCCCGTTAATCACATGGGTTCAAATAATTCTTGGTTGTATAACATAATGAATAAAAGGAGGTATATTATTACCCGCTAAATTAACCACAACCATTAAGAATATAGACATCAAAGTAGTGAATCAGACAAATAAACAAATTATTAGAGATTTTTATGAATATTTACAGCATATAGATACTTCTGAAAATTATCAAAATGGTCTACTTAAGGTCTTGATTAGATATGCAGAGCATATAGGAGAAAATACAACGTTTCATCAGATTCAAGAAAAAGAACAAATATTAAATTTCTTGGATTCAAAAAGAAAAACAGACAAAGATGATCCGGATAAAAAATGGATCACTACATGGAATGATTACCTTTGGCGACTAAAATATTTCTATAGATGGTTACATAATGCCAGAGATAAAGGGATAAATGCAAAATCCTATGATACTTGGAATACACCATCTTTTATCAATCTGAAAATGAAAAGAACCAAGAGGTTAAGTCCATATTTGGAAACAGAGATATGGGATAAAAACGAATTGGCTACAATTATCAAATACGATCCATATAAGAGAAACAAGGCTATTCTGTCTTTATTATGGGATTTGGACGCCAGACCTCATGAAATCACGCTATTAAAAATTAAACACATAAGACTAAAGGAAAAATATGGTGAGGGTGAAATTCCGCATGAAGCTAAAACAGGAAGTGGACCTATGTTACTGACTTTTTCATTTCCTTATGTAAGAGATTGGTTAAATGATCATCCTTTTAAAAATGAACCCGAAGCAAGGCTAATATGTAATCTTTTAACAGGTTCTTCAATTGGACCTGATCAGATTTATGATGTAATGAGACAACTTAAAAAAAGAATTCAAAGACTAATCGAGAATAATAACATTAATGAACCCAAAGAATTAGAACATATTCGTCATTTATTAAAAGTAAAGAAATGGAATCCATATTGTATTAGACATTCAGCAATAACGGCAGACTCTGACTATTTACCAGAATACGCTTTAAAAAAGAAGGTTAGATGGTCTATGAATTCAAAGCAAGGATCCAGATACATAAAGAGAAGAATGGGCAATGAATTGAAAAATAAAATCCTAGAATATAACGGAATCATTTCAGAAGAAACACAAAAGAAGAAGCCATCTGTAGCAAATTGTCC
>JACDCB010000204.1 GCA_013694585.1 Candidatus Nitrosopumilus sp.
GAATAATCCATGGAGTATATTAGACAAATATCTATTCCACGTAAATCAGAACTATCGACGTGAGCAACTTTATAGTCAGATCTTTCCAAAAGTTGTATAGGCCTAGGAATTTTTGTATTTTCCGATATATTGATAGGTCCCTCTAGTACTCTTTTGTTTTCAACTCGAGTCCAATTAAATCCGGACTTTCACCATTATGCATAGATTTAATTACTTTAGTCAAATTTTCAACCTTTTTAGTGAGCACCTCGCCCGTCCATCCTTTTTCAGGTGGCAATCTGAGGAATATGCTTTGAAAATCTGGAGACGCCATTATTAATGGCAGGATATGCTGGGCTACACCCGTAAGATTTGGATATTTTTTTTCGATTATTAGCAACTCCTTATATTTATTAACTGCCCGGAAGGTAAGATTAGCGAGATAAAAAATTTGTCATAGCCTCATTTGTAAGCTACTTCACCAAAGAATAGGTCTAGATCTTAACACTGATTGAACTTTGGCAGAAATTTTGGATTGAATGAATTCAAGATCTGCTTCGAATTTAAGGTTAATGAAATTCAGTGGCTTAAAGACTGGTTTCATAAAAAGACCACCGTTTTATCTGGGTAATTGAGATCCATACATTTTAGGGCCAGCAAACAGATAAATTCTATATTTCAGTGGTAGTAAAGAGTTAGATGGACAATATTAGAGAAATTAGACCGTAACTCAATCCAAAATAATACATGGATTAGATGTCAAATCGCATTACATCCCTCTGGACCCGATTCCATATAGATGAAGGTCCGCATAATCATCTTATCTTCTTTTTATTTTGGTATTAGATTGTCCTTAAATGGAAAAATATGACTAGCATTAGAGTATTAAATAACTGAATTCTTAGTGTCTATAAGATGGGGTTAATCTAAGGACATCTTATTTAATCGGTCCCTTAATTCTCTGAGTAATGTTTTATCCATGATCATCTCTTGAACATTGATTATCTTTCTATCCTTTTTGACCTTTGTGCCTAACAGATATTGTTCCTTATATACGTCTGTCCTATGTATCTTGTATAAATCGTTGATAAACAATTCTTCAGGATATGATTTTATGTCGTCTTCTACTACCATCTAGTTAAACACCAATTAGAATACTTAACCCCTCGTTAATATGCTTACACTGTTTATAGTCTTCATCCCATCGTTTTTGACAAGGACAGGATCCCATTCCTGTATCTTATAATACAGTTACAATGTAGCTTTTCCTTATCTGGTCGTAACTGATATTTCATTTTTGTTTGCATCTATTTGTTAATGACACCTATTAGGTTGGTATGTTTGGGAGCCTTTGTTAGACCTAACCTTTTCTTCCCCCCTTCTTTTTCTTATCCTGTCTTCTACAACATAGTTGAGCAACAGCAGAGCATGCGATAAGACCGAATGATATTATAACCAATACCTCGCCAATACCTTGTTACTCATCATCGTAATAATCACAGAATCAGGTAAATGCCAATCCCTCTGGACCCGTTTAAATATTGAAACATTATATTGAACCCGTGATAACAGCGGTCCTTTCAAGTGGGTTCTACAAACATATGGTAAAGATTATATCAAATCTGATAGACTAATAACCTTAAACCCGTTCTCCTTCAGATACTTCATTTCTTATTCGAACAAACCTATGCTTGACTTATAATCGCTGCTTTCATAGCCTATATTGTGATACACCAACACAGGTATTGCCTTAATTTTCCCATTTGCATTATACTCACTTTGACTTTCAACAACTTCGACAAATCTCTTGAGCATATCTTCATCAGAAGGGTAATCATCTCGGCTAGAGTCATGACTCCAACCCATTATGGAGTATTTACCGTGTACTGAATCTAAAAATGCTAACGGATCTGTGGCAGTTCTTGCTATCTCATAATGTTCTGCAATCTTGCTGACAATTGCTTCATTCTCATATCCTCCATTAAAAGGATAAGAAAACGCTCTGACAGTGTTTACGCCATTATTCTCAAGGCATTTCTTAGAGTCCACCACCTCTTTTTCTGCTTGCTCATCTGACAGTTCATCCAAATTATCATGATTCATTGTATGTGAACCTATATCATACCCACTATCTTGCAACATGAGTATGTCACTCCAACTCATATGGGCATTGTCTACTTCCTCATTGCCTTCAGAAACAGTTACACACTATGAAAAATGTGGCAGGAAAGCTGTACTTATCCAAAATAGGTTTGACGTATTCTATTTGACCTTTCTCCCCGTCATCAAAAGTTATTATTGCAAGCTTCTCTCCACCATGGTCTTGAGGGGTTTTGTTTAGGTTTTTTCTTCTCCGGCTCTCTCTTCATCATGGTTTTCTTGGGATGATTTTCCAAATACGATATACTGCTCATCAATTGTGTAGTGAAGAATATTGTATATACCTGCAATTGCAAGTATTGTAAAAGCAAAACCTAGCCTCAAACTGCAAAAGTTCATGAAAGATCGCACTAAAAAAGAGATATAAACATTAGGTTAATAACACGAAAGAGAATTATAATGATATATCTTTTGTAAAAATCTCTAACTTTTCACGAATCTGGCGGGGTTAAAAATATCCTTGAGACTAATCATGATGATAGAACATTCAAGATAAATTTGCTTTTTGTAGGAGGTGAAGGTATTAGTGGCTTCGGTAAAACATATAACACATTAGAAGAAAAAATCAATATTGCTTAGAGACACTTAAATCTACTTGGGAATATTGTGAATATCCTAAGCACGGTTCTCAATTCTACGATAGTGTTGTAAGCATTCGATAAACCTTCAAAACTGACTTAATGCTTTTTTGCATGCTATCGCTCTGGACCCGGTTCTGGTAGTAGTGATTCAAATTGATTTAAACCGGGCTTCGCATGTATGAACCATTAAACTAATTCTTAGCGTCTGAAAAATACTAAGGAAATAACCCTAATAGCCAGCAGCGATTTATGACAAAAATTGTGGGATAAATTTTCAGTTTTGTCATAAAAGGTTTAATTATCCTATTTTATCTATATCTTTGATGACTTCGGGTAAATATTTCAATAAAGGTGTTAAAGCGTTAGATGAACCAAATGTAGGGTATGTAGTCAGAGAAACACCTGATAAGATAATAGTATTTGGAGAAAAAAATGAAAGATATGATATTCCAATAAAAGAAATTGAACAAGTAGGCGCCAATGTATTGATTGGATTAAATTCTGCTGACTTACATAAATATGCAGTACCAAGAGATGCCCCGCTTCCGGCAGGTAGAGAAGATCCTTGGGGAGAATCAGACAGAATGGTGGATTTAGCATCATATGAAGGTAGATATCCAAACACTTTATTTAACAAAGGGGTTCGAGCTAAGAATGAAGACCATGTTGGTCACGTAATGAAGGAGACTAATGACAAAATAGTGGTTTTCGGAGCAAATAATAAGAGATTTGATATTCCCAAATCTGAGATTTATCAGGTAGGTATGAATGTCATATTGAAAATTGATTTTCCTGAAATATTCAAATATGAAGTTCCAAAGGAAGCACCGTTACCCACGGGTGAGCCTATAGAGACAATTGATACAGATGCGTTCCCAGAAGAGTATCATGATCCTAAATAACAAACCATATTAAACTCTTTTTTTCCAATTCATGTGTTTTTGGTTTACCGGATATTTGATATTTTCATGGGATAGTCACTCTAGATTATGATTCTCCTAATACGATTTTGCCTTCAGAGTAGTTTAGGCTGACTAAAAAAAAATGAAAAAATAAGATGTAGTAATAATGAATCGTCGACCTAATACACTACTTGACAATCAAAACAGAAAATCACCTAATGAGACTACATCAATCACACAATGCCCAAAAATGATAAGAGAATGTTTCGAACTGATAGAAGGTAAAATACAACTAGGTGGTATGAATTAGCAAATATTGATAAGTCAACATATATCGGAGACATATTACAATATCTACATCAATCATGATTCTAAAAAGCAAGTCAATAAAAAGGTTGGATGTAGTAAATAAAAAATACACTTGAATATGAATAAATCTAAGCATAGATTAATGATATAACAAATGATTAAGGATAAAGTCATACTAATCACAGGTGCAAGTAGTGGAATTGGTTTTACAACTGCCTTAACTTTGTCTAGAGCAGGAGCTACCATTATTGCAGGAGCGCGCAGGATTGATAAATTGGAGAGTTTGAAGCAGACAGTTAAAGATCAAAATGGGAAGATTTTGATAAACCAATTAGACGTAACGAAGAAGGAAGAATGTACCAACTTTGCTAATTCGGCCATCAATGAATATGGAAGGATTGACGTTCTTATCAATAACGCAGGACTGATGCCATTGAGTTTTGTAAAAAACCTAAAAATAGATGAATGGGATAAGATGGTTGATGTAAATATTAAAGGTGTACTCTATAGTACAGCATCTGTTATTCCCCATATGTTAGCAAATAAATCTGGTCACATAGTAAATATATCCTCAGTAGCAGGTAGGATAGTTTTTCCCGCCGGGAGTGTTTACTGTGCAACAAAGCATGCAGTTACCGCATTTAGTGAAGGGTTAAGACAGGAATTAAGCCAACGATCCAACATTCGTGTTACTTGTATAGAACCAGGGGTAGTTGCTACGGAACTTAACAATACCATTACTGATAGTTCGTTACAAGGGTTTCTGGAATCGGTTAAAAAAATTGAACCGCTGCAAGTTCAAGATATTGCTGAGGCTATTCTGTATACAATCGATTCACCTAATCATGTAAATGTAAATGAAATTTTGATAAGACCGGTGCAACAAGAAAGATAGCGAATACATTTTCGTAGCACTCCAAAAAAAAATCATAAAAGCACGAATTTCTAAAATGGAATACATGCTTTATTCATTTGATTGCAGTAAATATAAAACAAAACTCCTATAGATCACTTATTTTTCAACAAATTAACTAGGGAAATCTTGATAGTAATTGTAGTAAATGGAATCACATAATTTGATAAACCCCTTTACCGCAGAAAGATTAGATGGGAACAGCACTAAGATTATTGTTTTTAGTCTTAACTTTTTCATTTCCTTTAATCTTTTTCTTTGGTTTTCAAGAGGGTATATCTTTGGGGGAGATGGAATCCTCTTGGGTTAACTATACCTCACTAAATGACCGTGGATTTGAATTGAGTTTTCCATCAAGTTGGACAGTTGTTAATGATACACACAAGGATAACGGTATTATTACTTTGATACCTCCAAATAACTATGATCAGTTTGCAGAAAAGATGACATTCGGAATGGAGAAAATAGACCAAACATGTCTCTTTATGAATACTCTAATAATGCAATAAAAATTCTGTCCATGGCAATGGAAAAATTTCAACTACTAGATTCAAATCCTTTTGTTCTTTCAAATACCACATGGGAGCGGATTTTGTTTACCCATGAAACAGACAATAGAATAATTTAAGTTTTGCAGTTTTGGTCCATCAAAGATGATTGTGTTTATATTATTTCATTCGGTATTACTCCAGGTAGTTACTTTAGTTATGCTCCAATAATTTATAAAATAATTTCTAACGTTGGAATTTTTACAAAAAACACAATCGATAATACTGCCGATAGCATTAAAAATTCTATTTATCAGTCTCCTGAAGGGTTTGTTTTAAAATATCCAGGTGATTGGAATAAAGTTTCGGGACAAAACAGAGTCTCTTTTATATCTAATCAAGATAATCCTCAAGATCAGTATTTGGAAAGAGTTGAGTTCTATCATTATAGGAGTGACGAAAATTTATCTGTTAATATAATTGTCGTAAACGATTCCCTAAAGACAGATTTAATTAATAAAATTAGCTATCTGGCAAATAACTTACAGAATCTTGATTTGATTTCCGTCAGTGATATGAATGTCTCCAAGGCTTACAGAAAAGAGCTACTATATACTTATGATTCAAACTTAGGCGCTACCAAATCAAAAGAAATAATGATAAAAAACATTACAAACTTGTTTGTGATCATATTTACCGCTCAAAAAGATGAATTCGGTAAATTTTCTCCCAATATAAACAATATAATAGATAGCTTCCGGCTCAGTACTGTTAATTTGTATTAATGAAGGTATTTTTGAGGGCTATAATACATTTATATATTTACTTTTGGAAGGAAATTCGAAAGAGATCGATAGATAAGGGATTTAAAATTGAACGAAAATATAATATGTAGAAAAACTCAGGATGATTTGATAAAGAAACTTAACAATCCTCCCTTATTCTCAATCATTATTCCAACTTATAATGAATCTCAAAATATAGTAAATTTAGTAAATTCCATATATACATGTGTCAAAGACCAAGGCTGTTATGAGATAGTCATTATTGATGATAATTCTCCGGATTGCACGGTTGATAAAATTATTGAAGCTTTTGACAAAAAAAAAGGGTTCTATTTGTACAAAATACGAGATACAGTAGGATCTCAGTCACATAAGCATTTTTTGATATATCCTCTACAGGATGAGAGCTTTTTCATAAAGATTGTAAAGAGAAAGGAACGTTCGGGTTTGATTTCAGCCATATATGAGGGATTTAAATCATCAATTAGTGACTACCTTATAGTAATGGATGCTGACTTCTCTCATACTCCTTTTCATATCAACAGTTTGATGAGGGAGATCAGAAATTCAAATTGTGATCTAGTAATTGCTTCACGGTACTTGAAAGGAGGTAGAATAGTAGGATGGACTTCAAAGAGAATTTTTTATAGTAAGTTTGCCACAAGTTTATCAAAACTCTTATTCAGATTATCAAATGTGTCCGATCCAATGTCCGGATTTTTTGTAATGAAAAGAGACGTCGTTAGGAAAATGGAATTTAACACCTCAGGTTTCAAGATTCTTCTAGAGATTTTAGTAAAGTCAGAATCAATAAAGATTAAGGAAATTCCTTATACTTTTACTGATAGGACAAATGGGTCAAGTAAGCTTAATTCAAAAGTAACCATTGATTTTTTTAAGAGCTTGTATATCTTGCATAAACATCATTGAAAATGAGGAATTTGTTAAATTTGAATGTAACAAGTATTAGGTAGGTCTATTTCCTGTGGCAAAGTTTTCTAGGATTCTATCCTTTTTACCCAGTGCAACTGAAATTATTTTTGAATTAGGACTTGAGGGTCTCCTCAAAGGTGTTACTCACGGATGTACTCATCCCAAACAAGCCATGAAAATACCAAAAATAATTAAACCAACAATAAGCTTTGATGAACTGGCTAGTTCACAAATAGACAAGAAGGTAAGGGAGATGTCAATCAGAGATGAGCCTTTATTCAAGATTGATATAGATAAAATAAGGGAAATAAAACCCGACTTGATTATTAGTCAGAACATGTGCTCAGTATGCGCACCTTTTGATAAAGAAATACAGGCCACATTTAAAATATTAGGATATCAACCACATAATTTGGTACTGAATCCTAAGAACCTTTTTGAAATATTTCAAAGTGTATTGGTTTTGGGTAAAGAATTAGATAGAACAGAAGAAGCTTCAAAAATTACACATCAGCTCAAAGGAAGAATTAACACAATAAAATCGATTCTACAAGAATCTAAGAACAAACATCTTGTGGTTAATCAGCCAAAAGTAATGTGTCTAGATTGGCTAGACCCATTCTATATTGCTGGGCATTGGATCCCTGACATGCTAGATATAGTTGGCGCCAAGGGTTTAAATGGACAAAGCGGTTTGGATTCACACCTAATTAATACATTGAAAATTTCAGAGTTAAATCCTGACAAGGTGGTAATAATGCCCTGTGGATATGATATTACCAGGTCCCAAAAAGAATATCATCAAATTAAGGATTCTAATTGGGATTCTTTAAGAGCCAATAAGAAAAAGGAAATCTACATCGTAAATTCCAATGCGTATTTCAGTAAACCTTCACCTAGAATCGTGACCGGAATCGAAATATTAAGCAAGATTGTTTATCCCGAAGCGTTTGAGCATATAAAAATTCCAAAATCTAGTTTCTCCCACATTTAATTGATTACGGTCTTTTTGGATTAAGACAAGAGATAAACATGTTTACTTTACTAAATAACAAATACAACCGTTCCTCCTGGTTATACCATGGAGTCTTGCAGGATAAGAGTGAGCAGTGCCATCTTTGTTTTCATAAATCGAACCTATCGGGAAAAACACCTTGGAGTTTGGATCTTCCAAATCGTCGTTATATCCATACATCAAATTTGAAATTTCAATTTCATACCTGATTGGATATGGGGAATAACTAATTCTGTTCCACCATTCTATTCCAGTGAAACTTTGATGAAACTGAAAAGTAAACAATTCTCGATCTACTTTGAGAGAAAATTTTTCATCTTCATTTGAATTGAGATCTTTCAAATAGAATTCCAATCTCGAGTCTTTTTCGATGAAATTTATTTCTCTATGGTATGAGTGTCCTATTTGTGGTAAGACTTTATTAAATCGATATTGATTATGACCTCTGAAAATTGCCTCAAAATAGTCCTGGTTGTCGAATTGGCAAATCAGGTTTAATTCTACCGCGAAATGTTGAGTATTGAAAATTTCTAACAAATAAAGCATCCAAGATTTGTTTGGGATTCTATTACCTTTGTCTCCTATTATTCTTAAATTATCTGTAATAATTCGAAATTTCGACACATGTTTCCTGTAATCATTATGTGGGGTATCGATACATCCGTACCAATAATGCATGTTAGATTACAAATGATTCTATATTTATTCTTGAGTACTATAGGAATGCGATGTGGATCTAGTATACTGCTATCGAGCAATGAAAAATTAGGATCGAATCCTCTCTATTTAATTGCAATAAAACAGAAAATATTATAATACATTCATCCTTGAATACATCTGGAAAAGATTTAGTTCGATTATTTAAAAAAACTAATATCAACTTCTCAAGTATGGTTATGAAGTCTGGTACTTTGAGAACCACCGAGGAGAATCCAACGCCTGCAAACACAAATACTTGTAATCTTGATAACTGTAGAATATAGTAAAATATAGGATATGCCTGAATAAATGGCATGGTTGATGAAAACGTGGAACTCGATCAAGTTTCAACTAAGAAAAAAATTTCTCAGCCCCCTTTAAATTTACTTTTTAATCCTTCTTTGATAGAACGAAATGATGTCTGGAAGATAGATATTGTAAAACTCTTAGAGATCCTATTATCTACTTTAACTAAATCTTCTTATAAAGACTTGCGCGTATGTGGTGTGGCAATTTTAACGTCGACATTGATACATAGACTTAAGGTAGAATCTATTTTTCGATTAGAAAAAATTGCTAGTAAAGACCATAAAGGTGTATCTGAACGAGACAAGGAATTTATTGAGAAGGTACCCATCCCAGAGATTTCTAATCTTAAGTTACCCTTTAGAAAAGAATTGTCTTACCCTGTTTCATTAGAGGATCTTATTTCTATCCTGGAAACTATGATAACCGACCTTACTAATCCTGTTGTAAAGAGAACCAGTTTAAGTTTGGAGCCCATTGAAGTTATAGACTTTCAGCATTATCTGATTAAATTTGAGAAAATAATAGAGGAATTCGAAAATAGGATAATGACAAGACTACAGAATGAAAGAGAATTGAATTTCAATGAAATGGTGATTGGATTAGATAGAATTGATGTTGCTAGATATTTTATAGCTATGCTCTATCTTAGCACGAAGGATAAAATAAACATCATAACAGGGTTTACAGATTCGAAAAGGGGGCTAGAATATTTAGATTCTTCACCGCAGCCTAGTGAAGGCATCGAGACTACAAATAACGTTTCAGAGTGGATAAAGATTGCTCTCAAAAATAGCCTAACAGAATAATCAGATGACTAAATTACCTGCTGATGAAATCATTGCTCGCATCGAGGCAGCGTTATATTCTGCTGGCCGTCCCCTTACCATTGATGAGATTGTTAAGGCTTCCGGGATAGACTCCCGGGAGAGAATAAAGAGATTATTGAGTGACCTTATTAACAAAACCAAAATCGCCTTTAAAGCATTGGAGATTGCGAAACTGGAAGATGGTACATATGTCTTCCAATTGAAACCCAGTTACGCACCAATCATTAAGAAGTTTTCTAACAAACCTCAAATTTCTAATTCCGTAATGAAGACGCTTTCGTATGTAGCTTATGAACAGCCCGTTACTAGCAAGAGATTAGCGGAAATCAGGGGCTCCAAAGTTTATATGCACCTAAAGGAACTACAGGATTTGGAATTTGTTAGTCATAAAAGTTCAGGAAGGGTCAAGGTATACAATACTACGCCAAAATTCAAGAACTATTTTGGAATAAGCGACATAGCGACGCTGAAAAAAAGTTTACTCTTAAATCCCAGAGAATTTGTAAAGAAAAACACTTAATTATAGTTTTGCTATATTTGAACTGTGCGTAAATCTATCGAAAATCTGGGAGGCAGGAAATTAACAGGCGGAAGGATCATTCCTAATCGAACTAGAAGGAAATATGAAATAGATAGATACCCAAACGAACCAATTGTCGGTCAAACTAAGAATGTAATTCGCAGGGTTCGCGGGAATAATGTTAAAGTAGCTTACAAGTTTGCTGAATTTGCAAATGTAAATGATAAGGATACAAAGAAAACAACTAAGGTCAAGATCATTAGGGTCACAAAAAATCCTGCAAATAAAGATTATGAAAGAAGAGGTGTGGTTACCAAAGGCTCACTCTTAGAGACCGAACTAGGTCTGGCTAAAGTTATTTCGAGACCCGGGCAAGATGGTGTTGTTAATGCAGTTATTATTAAACAATAATATTTTAATAATTCACTTTTAATCAAAAGAATAGGAATTTATAAAATATAATTTCAATATCCTTATTGGTAAGGATAGGTATTACAGTTTTTCCAGGCAGTAATTGTGATCGTGATGTTCATCATATTTTGAACAATGTTTTTCATGTTGATGCTAGATATATTTGGTATGAATCATCTATTGATAATTTTGATTGCATAATTATACCTGGTGGATTTACTTATGGTGACAGGTTACGAGCAGGTGCTATAGCCGCACATAGCACCATCATGAATAAAATAATGGATTTAGCAGATGATAATGTTCCTATATTGGGAATTTGCAATGGATTTCAAATACTTGTTGAATCTGGGCTACTTCCAGGTGCACTGATTGTCAACGAATCACTGAGTTTTATTTGCAAATGGATGAACGTAGTGGTTACTAATACTGATACTCCATTTACGAATCTGTTTGAGAAGAATCAGAAGATTTCTATACCTATTGCACATGGGGAAGGAAGATTCATAATAGATGGTAAATCCTACAGCAAAATTAGAAAAAATAATCAAGTCACCTTAGAATATTGGAAAAATAATCCGAATGGTTCTACAAACAACATAGCCGCTATTTGTAACGAAAAAGGAAATGTTATGGGGATGATGCCTCATCCCGAAAGAGGTAGTGACAGAGATCTGATCCCTGTAGGTCATAATCAGAGTTCCATATTGATATTTAAGTCTATGATTAACTATTTTAAATAGAACTTAGGAATTAAAAATGAATATTCTCAACATAGATGAATATAGTTATCTAAAGAAGAAACTGCGTCGGGAACCAAATGAGTTGGAACAATTTATTATTAGCGCCGAATGGTCTGAGCATTGTTCTTATAAATCATCTAAAAAACATCTTAAATTATTACCAATGAAAGGGAATCATGTGTTAGTGGGCCCTGGTTATGATGCTGGAGTAATCGATGTAGGAAATGGTTATGTAGTTACTGTTCACATAGAAAGTCACAATCATCCATCAGCCGTGGAACCATATGGAGGTGCCGCGACTGGGGTAGGAGGCGTAATCAGGGACATCTTGTCAATGGGCTCCCGTCCAGTTGCATTATACAATGCATTAAGGTTCGGTCCAGTTGACAGAAATTCTAAATTTGGTTCAAAGAATCGATGGTTGCTCAAGAACGTAGTTAAAGGCATTGCTGATTATGGTAATTGTATCGGTGTCCCGACAGTTGGCGGAGAGGTCGAATTCGACAAATCATTTGATAATTATTGTTTGGTGGATGTAGCTTCAATCGGATATACAAAACTTGAAAATCTCGTAATGAACACAGCAAAAAAAGGGGATTTGCTGATATTGGGTGGAAATGCTACAGGTGTGGATGGGATTCACGGCGCTTCATTTGCTTCAAAAAACCTTGATGAAGAAAATCGATCCGCCGTGCAGATCCCAGATCCATTTTTGGAAAAATTGCTCATGGAGGCCACTTTAGAGGCAATAGAAAATGATTGCGTAAAGACCATGAAAGATCTTGGAGGTGGAGGATTGTCTTGTTGTCTGTCAGAATCAGCAGACAGTTTGAAAAAAGGATTTCTAGTTGATTTGTCAACTATTCCATTAAAGCAGACAAACATGACGGATGCCCAGATCATGATTTCAGAATCTCAAGAACGCATGCTCTATATCGTCAACGAGAAAAAGAAACTTGAATTCTTTAAAATTTTTGACAAATATAATGTGAATTATTCTGAAATAGGGTATGTTACGGATGATCTAAATCTTTCTGTTGTTAGAGAGGGTAACACGTTGGCTTGCATGCCTGCAAAAATCATTGCTCACGCGCCACTATTGAATAGGAAATTTAAGCAACCATCTTATCTGGATGCGATAGTAAAATCGTTCCGGGAACCGGAACCTCAAATGGACATTAAAAAACTGGTATTTAAGATGTTGTCTAATCTTTCCATATGTAGTCGAAAATGGATCTATGAACAGTTCGACCATGAAGTTGGAGTTAGAACGGTATCAAAACCAGGAGCATCGGATAGTTCTGTTATCAAGTTAGACGAGGGTAAATTTCTGAGTTTTAAACTTGACGGTAACGCCAAACATTGCTATTTGAATCCATACGAGGGAATCATCGGGTGTTTGGCTGAATCACTTAGGAATCTTACTTGTGTGGGCGCTAGCCCATTAGGAATAGTAGATCACTTACAGTTTGGCAACCCAGAAAATGAAGAAATTTTTTGGACATTCTTACAGACAATTAACGGTATTAGAGATTACTGTAAATACATGAATATACCCGTTGTCGGTGGTAAAGTAAGTTTGTATAATGAAACCAGCTCTGGCCCTATAAAACCCTGCCCTGTCATAGGGATGCTCGGATTGATTGATTCTAAAAATAAGATAAAGTATCCAAAATATACCTCAAACCAATCAATCTTTGTTATTGGAACAACCAAAGATGAAATGGGCGGATCAGAATATTTTGAATATTGTTTGAATGTCTTGGGTGGAAAAGTCCCTCATGTCGATTTGGAGGAACAAAGAAATGTCATAGAGAGTATTAAGAATTTGATTGATGGTGATCTAATAACCGGAGTTCATGACTGTTCTAAAGGTGGAATGATCGTTTCAATGTTGGAAATGGCCCTCCATAGCAATATCGGATTTAAGGTTTCAGTTGACAAAATGCCAAATAAGTGCTCTAGATTAGATTATTTACTTTTCTCAGAATCTCATAATCGATTTATATTTACCACCAATCACGATTCAAAGATCATAAGATACTTAAAAAAGAGGAAAATTCCATACGCTAGGATCGGAGCGAGTTCAAATGATAGAACTTGTTTGATTGATTATAAAGGAAAAGCAGTTTTCAACAGTTCACTAGAGACTATTTCTCAAAGTTATCATAACTCTTTTACAAATCTATTTACAAAATCTAATTAATTTTCTTTTTTTAGGCTAATGAATATGATATAAGTGATCTTTAGCACTCTAAATATTAAATAGAAAGATTAACGGAGATATATCTTCTAATGGTTCATGAAAATTGTGGTGTGGTCGGCATCTTTTCTTTAGGGGGAGAAAATATAGTACCATATTTGATAGATTGTCTTCGATCACTGCAACATAGAGGACAAGAATCATGGGGAATTGCCGTGCCTAAGAAATTACCCTTTAAAAAAACTGGATTGGTTTCAGGCTCTGCAAATGAATTTGGTAAATTAATTACGAAGTTTTCTTCTAATATAGGGATAGGCCATGTCAGATATTCTACGTTTGGATCCAGCTCTCTAGAGAATGCTCAACCATTGAAGGTTAAAGATTTATGCATAGCTCACAATGGGACCATTACAAATGCTGAGCAGCTTTCCAGCATGGTAGGTGGTTGTACTTTTACACCGCAGAGTATGACTGATACTCTCGTTGCCGCCCAAAGACTAGTTAGTATACTAAAAAAGAAGGATGATATGAAGGCCGCTATGGAAATACTCAAAAATGAGATGGTCGGATCTTATTGCTTTACATTTGTAACCGATTCAAATACGATATATGCCGCAAGAGATCCTAAGGGCTTCAGGCCTCTTGTATTGGGATTACATAAGGATACCAATACTTACATAATTGCATCAGAATCGTGTGCCTTGTCAACTGTTGGAGCAATTCTATTGAGAGATATTGAACCAGGTGAACTGGTAAGAATAGACAATAATGGCCTCAAATCCGAAAGATTTTCTGAATCTATGAATCATGCACATTGTTCATTTGAATTTACTTATTTTGCACACCCAAGTTCGATTATGGAAGGAATAAATATTTACCTTGCACGGAAGAAGATCGGTGAATATTTAGCACTTAAATTTCCAATTAAAGATGCTGACGTGGTAATCCCAGTACCTGATTCGTCTAGACCTGCAGCGCTGGGATATTCGTTAAAGCTTGGATTGCCATTTGAAGAGGGATTGTTAAAGGACAGATATAGCAAAAAAGGCTCAATGAGGAGCTTTATTGAGCCCCTTGTTAAAGACAGGAAGGAAATCAATCAAAATATTATGCCAATTAGAGAAATGATAGAGAATAAGCACGTCATAATTGTGGATGATAGCATAGTAAGGGGTACGAGTTCCCAAGCAATAATTGAGTCGGTCAAACAAGCAGGAGCAAAAAGGATATCAATGGTTGTTACATATCCGCCGATAAGTTATCCATGTTATGCCGGAATTGATTTTCCATCTCAAGAAGAATTGATCGCTTTTCGGGTTGCCAAGAATGAAATGGATTTGGAAATTATTGGTAACAAAGTAGCTAAAATTATAGGCGCTGACGAAGTTTGTTATAACGATAATGTAAATCTCGCGAAAGGAATAGGTTTGAATAAGAATGAATTATGCTTTTCTTGTTCATCAGGAGATTATTCGCCACTTGGAATAAAGCCCGATTTTAATTCCCGTTATCAAATTAACGACAAAATATTTATAGATTAGAATTTAAATCCCTTCATACTAGTATAATCATATTGAGTTTAGAAGAGCTTCGCGAAAAGGCATTTTTTCAAAATTCAATCGATGTATGGATAATGTTATGTGAGGAAAAAAAATGGGATTATTCTGATATAAAAAATTACCTGAAGTTCATAGATTACCTATTTTCAAATGGAATCAAAATACAACGCTTTCCACTTTGTATCAAAGAGTCAGGAGGAATGTTTGAAAGAGGTAAAGATAAGACAAGCTTTTTAGAGAGGCTTTCGAAAGTGCAGTCTGATAATGCATCTGCATTCACAATTAAGCTTACACAATCAGCTATTGCTACTATGAGAGGATTTGCTTTGTAATTATCCAAAGGTTAGATTTTTGTGGTCCAATATGTAGATTTTTGATTCCTCCAAGAGTAGTAATCCTTAACAATTTTATTGTCATTAATACCAATCGTAATCTCATTAATTTGTTCGCGGTTCATCCACACATATTGATTAGAACCTAATTGCAAACCTTTCTCAGGATAATTTGTAATAATACAAACGAATACAGATTCGATAGTATGCGTTCCGCTTAAGATGTCGATGCTCGAATAGATACCTAAAATATCAATGGGTTCAACGCATAGGGTTGTCTGTCGTAAAATTGACCTCCGTAAAGTTTCTTCAACTAATTCTCCATATCTAACTAAATCGCCAGGAAGACACATTGTCTCCCTTTTTTCAGGCTCCTGGATCCTGAGGAAGAGAATTTCATTATTACTATTGTTACATATAGCCGTGACCCTATTGAGAGGTTGTAAATGGTGATCTTTATTCTTCATATGGAGAATTATCTTGTTCGGGAAAATCAATCATATATATACTCACAACGCAAAGTTTGATTTCAGTTCCTTTTTTGTAATGCTATCTACCCATAAAAACTTTCTCTGGAGCGTACTTGTATACATTTTGTTCCAATCTAAATCAACAATATTCATCCAAGAACGAAACACTCGGGGGTCTATATAATTTCGCAATGAAGTTCCTAAATTATATTCCATTGTTTCTTTCTGTAACTTTACTTGGAATTCTAGCTTTTGTACTCTTTCAACCAATCTCAGCCTCTGATTTTCTGTTTTCCAATTCTTGGCCTTTAAGTCTGCCTTTAGGTTATTAATAACCTTTATTTTCTTATTCATAGATTCTTCATATTTCTCAATTGCCGTTATACTTGCAGGATTTTTCGGATCCACCCCCTTCTTATGATTGCATGTTATCGCAGCCTGCAAATTTGCATACTTGGCAACATACAGCTTTTCAAATTCTGTAGACTCGGGTCTCACTGTAATTGGAGGATTCCTTAGTGATTTCTTCACTATGTTTGTAGCAATAAAAGTTCTAAAAACTTTTGCAGTAAGGCCAGGTACGTTTTTAGGGTCAATGTTCCTCAGAAATGTATTTACTTTCATTGAATTTATGTTATCAAAAATAGGATCTGTTTCCTTCTTGTTTTTTGTAAAGAGACTCAGATTGTTATATAAAAGTAACTTGTCATCGGAATCAATCAAAATAGATTTTTGCCAAGGAACACTGTCTTTTCCAAGGAAACTAAACTCCAAAACTCTATTTTTCTCGTCGATCTCTTTGAATTTTAAGTGTTCCTTTCTGAGTGTTGTCGCACCCACTGTGTCTGCTTCATCTGGATCTTTTTCATCACCAACTCTCATTGCCATTTTTATTATGAGATAACATACAGTGGAAATTTTCCTCTGATCAAGATCTTTTGAGACCATTTTCTTCACAATCTCCAGCTCAATTTTATCAATATATTTTTCGAGGTTTTGGGCTTTATCGTATTTGGCCTTGTCATAATTCTGACGAATCAGAGATGAATCATGTAACCAAACATATTTTCTTTTTCCAGTGAGCGTCTCAATCCAGGATGCTAACCAGGTAGAGCTATGGTCGTGAATTATTTTTTGCCATGGCCCTTCAGGAACCCCCGCCTCCTCACCAAGATTGAGTATGACATCTGAGGGGTTGACACGAGGCTTCCATCTCCCCCTTAACGGATGTTGTCCCCTACCCATAAACAAGCCGGGCGGTTCAACCAGCCAATTTGCGACGTCTACCTCAATGTCATCCACTATTGCCTTCCCGTAATAATTTCTTAATTTTTCTTTCTCCTTTTTTTTCTCTAAAGTGATCTTTTTTCTTTCTTCTCTTGACAGATTGCTCCATGCGATTTTGTCTTTTTCTTTAGTCGACTTTTCCCTATCAACATATGCTATAAATTCGCTCAAGTCTAGTTGACCAATTTCGATAAGGTTATTTTGGATATCTCTAGGCAGCACTTTCTTAAAATCTGTGAGGAAATTTTGTTGGAAAACAGGATCTTGCACATAATGAGTGTCCTTCCTCTTAGCCCACGCATAGATTAATTCTTCCTGATCCTTATTTAGTGAGTAATTCTGCTTATCGATTTTGAAGGGCAAATTCTTGGGTATGTACTCGGGAGGAAAGCATACTCCATTATGATGAAGTGTAAGCCATTTTTGGATGCCGTTATTTCCCCGATTTTGATCATATCTGTCATCAGAAGCAATCGAAATGGAAGACAATTAATATAAAATTATCTTGATTTAGGATATAAAACTATTCTCTACTAAACCTGCACTTTTTAGTGGATCAGAATGGGTAGAATTTGTTTACTGAATATCACTTTTTATTTTGGCTTTATTAGGCTGTAGTACATAAACGATAAGAGTTATTCAGACTTTTTAGGATCTAGCTGATCAATCTATATTTTTCAAAATTTGGTAAGTATTCCAGATTTATTCCTGTAACTGACCCCGAACTCGGTAAGTTTTTGAATCTTTGTCTCGTTGAATATAGTTCCATCTACACAAACCAACTTATCATTTATACAACAGCTTGAACAAATTCCAATTCCACATTTCATGTATCTTTCTATGCTAGCCTCCATGCGGACACTATTTATTATTGCGATATCATACACTTTCTTCATCATCAATTCTGGTCCACAAGTGTAGATCATATCAATATCTTTATGAACAGAGAGAAAAGCTCTCAAAATATCAGTGGGATATCCCTTCGTGCCAAGAGAGCCATCTTCCGTGGCAATATGCAAGTCAATTTTTTTTGCTTTAGCCCATTCATATATTAATTCCGTAAAAAATAGTTCAGATTTAGTCTTAGCACCCATAATGAACGTAAATTTAGAGTCATATTCCTTAATGTAATAAAGTAGCCTTACTAGAGGAACTAGTCCGGTCCCACCACCCAAAAATATGATATTCTTAAGGGATTTATTAAATGAAAAAGAATTTCCGAAAGGTCCACGAATTCCAATTCTATCTCCTATGTCTTTATTAAATAATGAGGTAGAACCATAGCCATTCTTTCGTATGGTAATCGCAGCATGATTCTTCGTATCACTTATCATTACACTAAGTGGGAGTTCTTCTCTCCTAGGTATCCAAACCATTAAAAATTGTCCAGGTTTTGATACACTGCTAAGAGAGTCTTTAAAGAAAATGGTCTTGACAGTAGGAGTCTCGATGTTGACATCCTCAATTTTAACTAATCTCATCAAGTTTTTATCTATGGGCAATTCCTATAATCTCCTTGATATCGTTGATATTACCCGCTTCTAAGTAAGAGCGCAAACCCATCACAATCTTACCGATCGAGGATATTCCTTTCAAACCTATCAAACTACCTATCTGAATTGCGGATGCTCCTGCCATCATATATTCTACAACATCGGAATATGTCATTATTCCCCCGCAACCAATAATGGGAATTTTTAAACTCTTGCTCAATTCATAAACACATCGAATCCCAAGTGGCTTTATAGCACTTCCAGATAGACCACCGATCTTATTTTCCAAGACAGGACATTGAGTTTCGATGTCTATTTTCATTGCTCTTAGGGTATTAATAGCGGTAATTCCATCTGCTCCTGCACTTTCAGCTACTTTTGCAACTTCCAGTATGTCAGATTTACCTAGCCCTACCTTCACAAAAAGTGGCTTTGTTGTCTCCTTCTTAATAGATTGGATAATATCATAGACCAATTTAAGATCATCACCGATTTCCATCCCCATTTTTTCTACGTGAGGACAGGACAAATTCAGCTCAAAACCCAAAATTTTATGATCGCGAAACTTTCTGACAATGACGGAGAATTCACTCTTCTCGGACCCAACCAAACTTACAAGTAGCGGTCCCTTATTCTTGGAAATTTCCGTTGAAAATGACTCTGCCCCAGGATTTGCTAGTCCAACGGCATTGATGTAGCTCATATTATCTACGCTAACTATAGTAGGATTTCTGTAACCTTCACGAGGCAACAGGCTAATCGATTTACTTACGATAGCCCCAGCGCCGATTTTATACAGCCTATCAAATATACTTTGGGATAACCCCAAAATACCTGAGGCTACGATCACTGGATTTTTTAAATCTAAACCTGCAATGTTAATAGGTATATCATAATCCAATTCGATATAAAAAAATCTTGTTTTACATTTATTAAAAGTCTATCGGAAATTCCAAATTATGAATTCTAGTAGAGTACATGGTTAGAAAAACTAGAGGGCTATCTAATCAATCTACAAAAAGCACCTCATTCACAAATCATAAGAAAAATACACTTGGGATTAGCGGAGCCAGCGAAATCTTTCTCAACTCACTCAGAAAGTATTCTAACTACAGAGAAAATGCCTTAAAAAATTAAACTTAACTAGGTAAGAGGTTTTATGCCAGCTAAAAACAATTTTTATGATATCTGTAATACCTGCCTACGAATCATCATGTATTCATAGGCTTGTGAATCTGGTTTGGACTGGAGGGGAAAAAATGGAAAGTTGGATAAGACATTTGTTTTTCCTCAAAGGACTAGATCATACTTCCCATGGTTACCAAAGTTTTTTACTTTTAGTCAGTAGTTATTGGTTGTCTTAAACCCAAATTTGAACCCTAGGATCCAGTTAGGTTAGAATATATTATACGTACATTTTATTTGATTTGCTTATACACATCAGAGCTGGGCTTGCCGGGGTAGCTCAGCCTGGTCAGAGCGTTCGACTCATAATCGAAAGGTCGCGGGCTCAAATCCCGCCTCCGGCACTTTTTTTTGTTTTGTAATGCCTAATCGTGTAAAGTCTATTAAACATCATACAATATTTATCAATAATGTGGTATTTTAGCAATATTTAAATTAACCATAGCCTGAATATCACTTGATTTGCAAAAATCAAAAAAACCTAGAAAGGATTCGCGAAATAGATTAATACTATCTCTAGTTTATAGACGATGATCATCAAATCCAATAATTAATCTATGGTGATTTTTTTGTAAATAATCAAAATTTTTGTCTATCTATTAAATATGTTAGTAGATTAGGAATAAGCATTTTTACTAGTTAAGCGTTGGTTGAAACCTTCCCAGACAGTAGGACGATTACTGGCATCCCATTGTTCATAATTTATGACCTTTTCCAGATTAAGTCTATTTAACCAGTTTTGTGATTGTAAATCAGGTTGGACCTCAAACTTGTTTACATACCCAAGGCAAAGATACGCTATAGGTTTAATAGTAGAAGGGAGATTGAGAATTCTTTTTAGGTCTTTATTGTCGATGATGCTGACCCAGCCTACCCCTATATTTTCGGCGCGTGCGGCAAGCCATAAATTTTGGATAGCACAGCAGACACTATAAATCCCAGCTTCCTTTATAGTCATTCTCCCTATTACATATGGCCCAAATCGTTTATGGTCATAAGTTACGCATATATTTAGATTGGATTCTAAGATTCCTTCTAATTTTAGATCTAAATATTTCCTTTTCTTTTCTTTATCTTTTTCAAGCAATTCAACTGATTTTAATCTCTCTTTGGAGAATGATTCTTTAATATTTAGACGACTGTTTCTGTCTCTTATCAAAATAAAATTCCATGGTTGCGAATATCCAACGGACGGTGCATGATGCGCAGCTGTCAATATCCTCAATAAAACTTCATCACTAATTTTCTTCCTAGTGAAATTCCTCCTCACGTCTCGACGGGAAAGAATGATTTTATAAAAGATCTCCTTTTCAATTTCAGTAAAATGCCCAATTCTATTACCTGTCAATTATCTAATAACTGAAATGACCATATTTCAATATAGATTTATACCTTAAATTAAATGCAGACTTTGATATACTGTTATTGATTTACTTCAAATTTTTGACATGCAAAGGCAAATAATATAGATTGACTCTAGAATTTTTGGTTTTATGTCAACAATGACAAGAAAGCAATGGTGAAAAACCACGTTATTTAATATTTCAATCATGTATAAAGGCATTAGAGCTTTGACGATTGAGTTTCTAAATCACTCCTCGTTTCGGGATTTTAGTTAGAGTTGTTCTCGATCTTTGACTAATCAGGTAATTAAGTATACGATACTACTTAGGAGACAGTATGAAGACGGTTCGAAAATGTTAAACGATTGATCCTACATAGCAAACTATATAATCCGAGTTGGTTAGATAATGGAGTAGTTTGTCCGACGGTATCTTTGTAACTGGAACTGATACTGGGATTGGAAAAACATTAATAACTGCCTCACTAGCATGGAAATTCTCTAAGAGTATTAGAAAAATTTGTGTGATGAAACCCTTCGCTACTGGAAATTCAATGTATTCAAAGAAGTTTAATTCAGAAGACCTAGCGATCCTGGCCAAGGCGATTAAGTTCGAGGAAAATCAAGAGAATTTGAACCCATATTTTTACCCTTTACCTTGTTCACCATTTATGGCTAGCAGTCTGCTTAACTTACAGCCACCATCAATAGGATTTGCAATTAAGAAATTCAAATTTTTGCAGAAAAAATATGACTATCTCTTAGTCGAGGGGATTGGTGGGCTAATGGTGCCAATAAACAGCAAATATACATTACTGGACTTTATTAAGTTGACTAAACTTGGGGTTATCATTGTCGCAACGCCCAAATTAGGAACATTCAATCATATCTTGCTTAGTGTAAAAATCTGTCAATCAAATGGTATCCCTATAAAAGGAATAGTAGTAAATAAAATGCCCAATCATCCAAACCAAATTGAAGCAGAAATCTCCACTTTCATTCAAGAATTCACAAAATTACCTATACTGGGCATAATTCCGACCATTAATAATCTCAAAATCAATGAATCGACATTCTCCAAAATCGCAAAACTAATTGATATTAATCCTTCGAGTTAACCTATTTCTTAAATTTGTTCGTTGGGGACTGTGTGGGCTATACCGCTTACGAACAATGTTCGAATTTATTTTGGAAAAGACTACCTTTTAGTATGAAAAGCGTATTTATCAATTAACGACGACAGAAAGTATCATGGCTTACCAAAATGAACTGAATCACTATTGCAAACAGAATTCCTTATTATCAAAATAGTGATTTAGAAGAATTATATCTTCCCTAATTTCTTAACAAACAACTTGTAAGCTTCTAAATATGATTTCTTATCACCAATATCCATAAAACTCCCGTCTTCTACTATAAATGACTTCACCTTCTTTTTTGACCTTATTGATTCTCTGACCGCTTCGTCCATTCCAAAGGCGACGGAATTTGGAATAGAATCTAAGAATTCTGGCTCAAAAACATAACATCCTATATTTATCAATCCAGAAATTTCTGGTTTCTCCTTCCATTCAGACACAAGCATTTTTTTATTATCACTATGCTCAATAAATCCATATTTGAGATTGGTTTTGTACCTTGTAAGGGCCATAGAAATAAAGGCTTTATCATCGAAATGATTTTCAATCATCTTGTCTAGGGGGAAATCGTAGACTGAATCACCATACAGACAAACAAAAGGTTCTTTTAAATAGGTAGCAGCGGTCTTCAATTGTCCAGCTGTAGCTAACGGTCTGTCTGATCGGGAATATTTTATATTTATACCGAATCGAGTACCATCTTCAAAGTAATCTTCTATTGATCTGTGCAAATAGCTCACGCAAATAATTATCTCATTTATCTTTTTAGATTTGACAAGCCATTCAACCAGATATTCGAGCAGGGGTTTATTGCCCAACGGCAACATTGGTTTTGGTATAAAGAATGTATAGGGTTGCAGCCTTGTTCCTAGACCACCAGCTAATATTACTGCTTTCACAAAAAATAATAATAATCAATCATTATTTAAAATGTTAGTTATTAACATATCCTTGCAAAACAATTTTTATTTTATCTATAACATCTTTGGGATTATATCCAAACAGGATAATCATAGGCTCCTTTCCTAAATCACCATCGTGATAAACTAACTCCGCATTAGGTTCTTTTCTAAAAGCTTCGCTAACACCCCATTTTATTGAAGATCCTTCTATTTTCTTACTCTCTTCCGGTTCCTTACTTCTAGAATATTTTGAGCATCTAAAGTTATTTTCGCAGATTTTAATGATATTTTGATTGTTCCGAATATTAATAGCGGATCTAAATAATGAATTAAATTTGGTGGCTGCCAAAAGAGCGTTTGATACATGAATGGAAGATCCGAATTGAATTACGTTTGGAGTTCTGATACTAATTCCCAAATTAGTTAATCTACCTAAGACTCCGGCAACGTCATCGAAATTCTTGGGTTTTTCTATTGAATACACAAAGTTAGTTTTGGTCTCCGGTATAAGTTGAAAAAAATTAGTCATTTTTTCCAACGTAGTTACAGAATCTTGCAATTCTATTAGAACCTTGTACTTTTCTGAATTGTCATACATACGATATAACGGATTAGAGACGAGTACCCCATTACCAATTTTCATCGAGTTCTTTAACGCCTCGTACACGTACGAATTTGCTAGTGCGAATGATTCACTAATGTCGTATCCTTTAGCTAAAAAGGAAGCGATAGCAGCAGAAAAGTTACATCCGGTGCCATGAGTTTCACCAATCTTCAACCGCACGTGTACGATTTGTTGAGGTTCATTGCTTTGCTCCTTAAATAAAAAGTCTATTACCTTTCTATCTCTGGTCCCATTATGACCTCCTTTAATAATAATATTTGAAGCTCCTAACCTGAATATCGCTGAAGCAGCTCTAGTCATATCGAGCTTGTTTAATATCCTAATTTTTGAAATAAATTCAGCCTCCTTAAGATTAGGCGTAATTACATATGACATTGGAATAATCTCCTTCTGAAATTGTTCATATGCATCATCGTCGAGTAATTTAATGCCAGTGCCAGAATATAGTACTGGATCAACTACAATCGGGTTCTTATAGTTCTTTAAAATATTCTTAACAATATTTATTATTGATTTACTGTAAAGAACCCCTATTTTTATGACATCTGGTTTGATATCTTCTAAAGTAGTAACCAGTTGATTCTTAAAAAATTTTGACGGAACTACCAGAACATCAGAAATTGTACTAGTATTCTGAGCAGTTAGCGTAGTTATTACTGTTGTGCCGTATACACCCAAAGCCGAAAATGTCTTTATGTCTGCCTGTATGCCGGCGCCAGCCGATGAATCACTTCCTGCGATCGTCATTACCTTTTTCAATCTATTAGTACCCTACTACTGATTTGGTTCAAGCTCTAAATTAATGTCACCTGGTTGTACTAAAGGTATTTTAGATTTACCCCGATGTATGATGTCCAAGATGAAGATTTGGATTGAATTTCATAATCATTCTGTAAGGGAGAAGAACTTATGGTTTGAATTTGTAAAATACCTGGAGATGCGTTATATTTATCATCACCTACTCCGTCGATAATATCATTTTATTATTGTAAAATCAAAATGTGACAATTAAATTCCAATAATGAGCAAGCATTAGATCATAACTGTTAAATATGCATTTCATGTCAATTTTTCTGATTATTATTGAGTAAGCCTATGGACCTTGGTAGTTTAAAGGTGGGTTCTTATATTGTTATCGACGGAGAACCATGTAGAATTGTTTCTTATGATCATAGTAAGCCAGGTAAACATGGTTCTGCTAAAGCCAGAGTCGCAGCAATGGGTGTTTTCGATGGTTCAAGGCATAGTCTAGTTGCTCCAGTTTCGGCAAATGTTGAAGTTCCACTTATAGACAAAAGGGGCGGACAACTCATCTCAGTGGCTGGTCAAGTATTGCAAATTATGGATCTTGAAACCTTCGAAGTTTTTGAAACCTCGGCTGTTGAGGATGAAATTAGAGATAAACTCAACCAAGGTGGTGAAGTTGAGTATTGGAAAGTATTGGAAAGGATAAAGATTGTGCGAGTAAAAGGATAACATAATCTCTCTACCTCTAAACACTCGGACGGATTCATTTCTGTCTTCAAGTTGAAGTAAGAATATTACATTGTATACCATTACGTATTATATTTAGTCAACAGCACGTCGTTTGATTGGTGTGGTGTGAAAAGATCCATAAGTTAAGGCTGCATGTGACAAGACCTCTATAATTCGAGGCTTTTTCTAGCTAAAGTATTGTGAAAAACTTAAAAAGTATGTTATGATGCATTTAAATAATAATAAGGTTCACATTACTTAATTGGAACACCAATCAAAAATAAAGTTTGATCTTCATTTACCACTTATTTTAATTCATACACCGTACGGTTTAAAATTCTTTGATAAAGTTTCACAGACGAAAGCTGCAAGGTTTTATGCAAAATTCAATACCTATTTAATGCCACTTATCACAATTATGGCTTTATTCCTAATAATAGGCTCAGTGGCCGCACTATTTTCTAGCGAATCAATAAGAGAGGGCGCTAGGGGAGTCGGTCCTCAGGCCAATTTGTTGATACCAGGTCTCAATCCTTATTTACCAATATGGGAAGGTTGGGTAGCTTTGGTAGTTACTATCATAGTTCATGAAGCTGGACACGGAATAATTGCTCGCGTGTACGGCGTAAAGGTTGAATCGACAGGACTAGTATTGTTTTTAGGAATACCAATTGGGGCATTTGTAAATATTGAGAGAGACGAACTTAATAGGATTTCAACTAAACAAAAAAGTTCTATATTGACAGCAGGGCCGATGACAAATATAGTATTAGCTGCTATTTCTTTATTTGTGATACTTTTAATAACTTCCACCTTGGTAATAACGAAGCCTATTGACCCGGCATCGTATGGGGTAGTAGTAACAAATGTTAATCAGGGTTCTCTTGCTGAATCTATAGGACTTGCCAAGGGGACTACAATACAACAAATTCAGAACAACCAGATTCGAAATCCGGTGGAACTTAATGATAACTTAAACGCCAATTTGGGGAAATTAATTACGATCGGAATAACAGATGAAAATGGAGAGAAATTAACTAAGCAGGCAACGCTGCCTCCTCAAAGGGAGCCCGGAAAGGGAATCTTAGGGGTCTCCATCACACCGGTAGCAGATCCGAAAGAGGTGCTGGATCGATATAACTCCATGATATTTACTTCACCATTAGGTTTGCTTGCTCCACCTACATTTGTACAAGGAATGGTACCATATTCTGACTTTATGGCCGATAAATATACGTCTCCTGTATTTGGTTCCTATTATACGATACCCGCAAGTCTATTCTTCTGGCTTTGGTTCATAAATTTCAATGTAGCAATTTTTAACGCATTACCAATTGGCCCGCTGGATGGAGGTCAACTATACAATTCATTGATAGATAAGAAAACTCAAAACAAAAAGGGAATTATTAAACATGCTTCAAAAATACTAACTTACGGAATGGTAATAGTTGTTGTCCTAACCATCGCTCTACCTTACATATTGAAATGAAAGGATACTTCATTTATTTGACCGGTGATGCTACTGCCAGATAAAGATTGATCACCTATTCTAGTTTCATCATCCCGAACTAATTTTACTTGATAAATTATATTTTCTTAAAGGAATAATTAAATTCTAAAATTAACTCGGAGGAGACCTTGGATCCTGGGTATTTCTTGATACTCCGGACTATAAGATAACTTAATGATTATGCACGTAACCGTTCTGAAAAGGTATTTCACAGACACATTACACAGATTTAGACAAACATCTATAATACAATGCAAAAAAATAGGATCATTGAAAACTTCCCTTTTAGATTTTAATTTTTTCTACTGTGTAAATCATAATGAAAAAAAATATCCCTTATATTTAGAAAGTTATGTAAACGATCCCACGGATCAGAATGAGTGTGTTGAGGGTTTCCTCATATGTGCAGACTGTAAAAAGAAATTTCCAATAATCGATGGGATTGCAATAATAATTAACGATATTGCAAAGTATGCATCAAAACGAGTGTCAACATTTGGTAAATGGTTTTCAGATTCTAAAAGTGAAGGTATGAAGACTTTTCTAAAAAATTTGTCATTGGATTTGGACAAAAATAACCCAAAAGAGGACCGATATGAAGAAGATGGTCTATATTTTCAAAGTTACAAATGGCTTCACAATGAAAATTTTGAAAGTGATAAGTTTCTCCTCCTAATGAGGTGGAAAATAAAACCATCTGATGTGTATAGAAAACTCACATCAAATATTCCTTTCAATCCTGAGGGAATTGCCTTAGACTTGGGATGTGCGTTAGGTTTATCCACGATCGAGTTAGCAAAAAAATTTTCATTTGTTTTTGGGATAGATTCGTCATTTTCTTTTATTCAAGAAGCCAAGAAGAAGATAAAAGAACTGGGAGTGACAAATATGGAGTTTATTGTATCTGACATTTTGGATTTACCTTTCAGAAATCAAAAATTTGACCTGATATTTGGGTTGAATATCGTCGAGTTCTTGCCTGTTGATGAGCTCCTACCAAAAATACACCATCTCCTAAAGCCACATTCTCTGTTTATTACAACCACACCCTACGATTACAATCGAGAGATAGTTTACAATAAAAATATGAATGATCAGATACTACGCTCAACTTTGGAGAAAAAAGGTTTTGAAGTTACTATCAGAACAAAAAAAGAAGCGTTTATACCGTGGATCTTAAAAGTTAATGAGAGGACATACTTGTTCTACTTCCTTGATCTCATTGAAGCAAAAAAAATATCGAAACACAAGTATTAAACTTATGTGTCATTATTCCATACCACTTAACTGATATTATTTCCACAGTAAAAACTTATGAAGCTTGTTCCAAAATATAATTATATTAATTTACAAAAGACATAGCAGGTCTAATGAAAATAGTATTTATGCAATCCTTATCACCTTCATATTCATTCTTAGATTATAACGAAAGTGAGGTCGATAGTTCTATACCCTCAAATTGTTCTTTATACCTTTTTGGAAGAGCCCTAATCACAAGGAACATAGAATTGATTAATTCTTTGTATAATTTAGAGACCGTATTAGTTCCCAAGAAATTAAATTTTATTTCAAGCATTATAAAATCGACCACCGATATACCAGTTGAGGAAATTGATGAAAATACTTATGGCAAATTAATAAAAAGCGAATTAAGGGTTTCTAATAAATTCGAAGTCACCGAGAAAAACAATACTGAAAGTTCCAACAATCATATTCAACAAAATACGCTAGTTACAAATAAGAACTTATTATTCCTCCCTTGTAATACTGTCATAGGAAAAAAGTCCAATAGGAAAAGTATTGAATACTACAAATTTCAATATCCGTGGGAATTTTTAGACATCATACAGGAACTCCTCAAGAATGAGGTAACATTTTCTATTATTTCCAATAAAGCAACAATTGCAAAAACTGCGATTATTGAAGGTCCATGTATTATAGAAGACAATGTTGTAATAGATGATTTCGCAAAGATTAAGGGCCCAGCTTATATAGGTAATGGTAGCTCTATTGGCATGGGATCGTTAATCCGTAACAGTATGCTTGATTACAACACAAGTATTGGTTTTAACTGCGAGATTGGGAAGACATATTTCGCAGGGAATGCTAAAATTTCGCACCATAACGTAATTCTGGATAGCATAATAGGAAAGAACGTTTGGTTTGGTGGTTACTCAGGAACTGCAAACGTTTTATTGACCCGAAAGAATGTCCAGTACAGGATTAATAATGAACTAATCGACACAGGAAGAAATCATTTTGGCGCTGTAGTCTCTAATAATAGTTCTATAGGCGCGTCGGTCATAATCCTCCCTGGTCGCAAGATTCCCCCTGATTCAATTATCCCAGCTGGCACTATTTTTTCAAAATAGTTGTGTTAGTTGGATATGGCAACATAGACTTTCTTCATCAAGAAGTTCTGTTTGATACTTCTTTGAAGGATTTGAAAGACATCGCCTCATCTTTTAGAGATTCTGATAGGAGGTTAGTGGAAATTTCATTCAGAGATTCGTTCCCAGTCAAAAGATAATCCCTAAAGGATTGGTAACTTTTGATCTCATTATAAAAAGAGTTTACCAAGCTCTTCTTGGCAGAATCAAAGGCATCTGGAGATTCCGTTTGGTTAAATTTATTCATCTGCTTTGTAAAATTTACCAAGTAGTTGTTAGTCAATTCAGCCATCGTTTCATTCGATACCTCTCTCAATTGCCAGAGTGCTATTTCGTCTTGATATGCCCTTGTTAGATTCGCAGACTCTTGTGTGAGGCTAGCAAAATAGTTTGCGTAATCGTCCTGCGTAGTTTGGACTGATCTCACATTTACATAGAATAACAATATAATAGCTATTGAAGAAAAAGATATAAAAAATATAGTCTTTAGTTTATTGGATTTGTTCATGTGATCAAATGAAATTACTTAGATAAAAATTCTCGCAAAACGTTCTACTAATCTAATATGCTTTCAAATTTGATAATTTTACGAATGCTTATTTTGGACATTAATTGATTGCTTCTTCCACAAAGTAAATCCCTTATGATCTATCAAATCGATATTAAATCTAGTAGCAAGTTCCAATCTTATTTTATCAGATTCCAAATAATTTTTCTCAGACCGTAACAAGCTTCTTTTGTTTATTTGATCCTCTATCTCTTCAATCTCCTGCTGAGATACTTGCTGGATTCTCAACCCAGTTATGAACATGAATCTTTTTAACAAGCTAAAAGTCTTAGTTAAGAATTCAACATCTACCGGTTTATCCACTGAAAAAAAATTATTAATCCTTGTAACGAATTTTAAGAATATAGTCATCGCATTTGCAAAATTTAAATCATTATTGAGATATTCTTCAAACAATTCTAGGTAATTCGTTAGCTCAGTTAGCATGGGTCCTTGAACTGATTCACAATTCTCATAAATAAAAGAGTTCCTGGTTCGAAATTCTAACTCGTAATAAGCATTAGAAATCTGATTCCATCTGCGTTTTGTTTCATTGATTATATCTTGTGTATAATCTAGCGGTTTCGTATAATGAGAGGAAAGGCAAAAAAGCCTTATTACGTTTGGTCCAACTTCTTTTAGTAGTTCTGAAATCTTAATTGTATTTCCTATAGATTTTGACATTTTTTCAGAGTTAATTGTCACCATCCCAACGTGCAGCCATAATTTCGAGAATTGGGTTTCAAATAATCCCTCTGATTGGGCAATTTCATTTTCATGATGCGGAAAAATTAGATCCTGACCTCCTCCGTGTATATCGATATTAACTCCCAAATACTTTGAAGCCATTACTGAACACTCTATATGCCACCCTGGCCTTCCGCTTCCCCATGGACTAGTCCATGTTGGTTTTGAGGAACTAAATTTCCACAAAGCAAAGTCTCGTGGATCATCTTTAGTTTCATCAACTTCAATCCTCGCACCAGAAATTATTGATTCTTTGTTCTTTTTAGACAACTTACCATATCCGTCGTAAGATCTTACCCTAAAGTAAATTCCGTTTAACCCCACGTAAGCTTTATTTTTTTCAATTAATTTGCTAATAAAGTCGATGATATCTGGTATATGCTTTGTTACCTTAGGATATGATGTGGCCTTCATCACGTTTAAGGCATCAAAATCTCTAAAGTAACTTTCTGTATATATTTGAGAAATATGTTCAGCATCAGTTTGTTCACTACTAGCCTTTGCTATTATTTTGTCATCAATATCAGTAAAATTTTGTATAAATATCACTTTGGCATTTTGAATTACCAGGAACCGTCTTAATACGTCAAAAACTAGTATGGTCCTTGCATGCCCGATATGACAATCATCATAAACGGTAACACCACATAAGTAAATTTTTAATACATCATCGGTTGTATTAATTTCTTCTACCTTGTTAGTTAATGTATTACTTAATTTCATTTCTAAAGGAATCTTAGCAAGAAGACTAAACGTCTAGATAGATTTCATTTTTTCTAATTTGAACAGGGAACGTGGTCAATTTTATACCCTCCATATAGTCTAGTAGCTCGCCTGTTCTGATATTGTAATGCCAAAAATGCAGCGGGCACTCGACGACTTCTCCGTTAATTTTGCCTGGTGCTAAAGAACCATCCTGATGCCTACAAAGTGCCTCGATAGCATAATATTTGTTTTTTGATAAGAATAGAGCTATTCTCTGCCCATTAATATTAAGTTCCTTACCACTGCCTTCTCGTACGTCGTCTTTACTGGCTACTTTAATCCATGTCATCTAACAATGCATAATACTTTATTAAAAATTATAAATGTTTTTTTAATTTATTTGGATCATATACAGTTAAATTAAATTCAATAAATAGAGGTATACAAGATAGGCACAAATGAACAATCTGCCCGAAAACAACAACCATAACTCGACCGGTACTCATCCAGATTCTGATACTCTGAATCCCAAAACAAATGATATCCATGACATTCTAGCAGAGAATGAAAAATATAAAAGATCTAGGATTGTTATAGAAAAGGATCTTATAGTTACTTCAGCCCTGCCTTATGCGAATGGCCAGATTCATCTGGGACATATCGCATCAACATATCTACCAGCCGATATTTTCACTAGATTCGTCAGGTTGACAGGTAGACAAATTTATCATATTTGTGCTACTGATGATTATGGTACACCTATCCTGATAAAAGCCGAGAAGGAGGGAAAGACCCCTGAAGAGTATGTTAGAGAATGGAATGAAAGGGACAAAAAAGATTTTGAATCCGTGGGCATTAATTTTGATTATTTTTCAAAGACTAGTTCCCCTCAAAATATAAGGTTTGTGCAGGATGTATTCATGGATCTGTATAAAAACAATCACATAAAAGAGGAAATTGTGGTTCAGTTTTTTTGCTCATTTGATAATAAGTACCTACCAGACAGATATGTCATAGGTAGATGTCCATTTTGTAACTCCGAAAACCAATATTCTGATCTTTGCGAATCATGTGGTAGAGTCCCCGAACAAATTCTGGACCCTAAATGTGTCCTGTGTGGAACACCACCTGTTAAGAAGGAAAGTCTCCATTATTTTTTTAAATTATCTGATTTTGAGAAAGCCCTAAAAATTTGGCTTTCCGATAATAAGAATTTACAAGAGGACGTAGTAAAATATGTTTTAAACTGGATTACTGCAGGTTTGCAGGACTGGGATATTACTAGAGATTTAACTTGGGGGGTGCCCATTCCAAAGATTCAAGGATTTCAGAATTATGAAGACAAAGTATTTTACGGTTGGTTTGACAATCACCTATGCTATATTTCATCATTTAATACTTTTGCAGAAACCATTCTTAAGAAAGATGGTAGGAAACTTTGGAATGATTCTGAAATCATTCATTTTATAGGAAAAGATATAATCTATCATCACTATCTGTTTCTCCCTGCTATCAGACTTGGAATTAAAAGTGAGTACAAATTACCTGATAGAATAGTTACAAGAGGTCATTTACTATTCCAAAATAGGAAGCTATCAAAGAGTAAAAATTGGTCGATAACTATAGGAGGATTTACAAAGTCATTTGACCCGGATTATCTTAGATTCTATTTTTCTACTATTATCCCATATTCACAATCTGACATTAATTTTGACTGGGATAGTTTTTATGAAAAAATTAATAATGAGCTTATATCAAACATAGGAAACTTTATCAACCGCACACTCTCTTTTACCATGAAACAATTTGAGGGAAAAATCCCTGCAAGAACTAATCTGGACAGTGTTGATAAACAAGCATTAACAGAGATTACGCAAATCGCATACATTGTAGGTGGATTAATTTTTGGTAACGAAATAGATAAGGCGATGAAGAGGATACTGCAGTTTAGCACCTTTTTTAACCAGTACTTCCAGTCTAAAGAACCTTGGAAGTCACATCATGATTCAAATAATTCCATTTGGATAGCTGCCAATGCGGTAAGATCAATTGCGATATTATTATTTCCATTCATTCCCTCATCCGCCCAGAAAATCTGGAAACAATTGGGGATTTCCGAAAATTTATCCGCCCAAGACTGGTATTCAGCATCTGAGTTAAGACTTCCTCAAGGTCATCTTATTGGTAACGACATAATTCCCATTTTTAAAAGGATTGAAAGGACCGAGATTGAAGATCAAAAAGCTGGATTTTTGGATACTGGATTAACAAAAGCGAAAACTTGAGATAATTATTATATTGCTTGTTTTTTAAAATTAGAATGACGACGAATATGGCTGCCGCAATGATAGGACGATTTCAACCATTCCATTTGGGACATTTGGAATTAGTTCGTCAAATATTGAATGAAAATGATGAAATAATTATTCTGATAGGAAGTTCACAAGCAAATTACACCGTAAAAAACCCGTTCACTGCGGGAGAAAGGGTTTGGATGATTAGAGATAGCCTCAATGAATCAAAAATAGACATGTCCAAAATATTCTTGATCAATGCAACTGATGATGAAAACAACGCGAGATGGTTCAGCAATATCAGGTCATTGACTCCGCCGTTTAAGGTTCTTTACACCGGAAACAATTTTGTCAGAACCCTGCTTAAAAAAGAAAACCTAATCATCAAAGAACCAAAATTGCTAGAACAAAATTTATTAAAAGGCTCAGTAATTCGGAAATTAATCCTTGAGAACAACTCCAAATGGCAGGAGCTTGTTTCTGAATCGGTAAAAAAAGTCTTTAGAGAAATTGCCGCAGTAGAACGTATTAGAAGCATCAATCAAACTTGGATGGATTCCCCTTTCTCTGAACATAAAAAATATACAAAATAATCATCACCAGTTCCTATTTTCTCGCATCAAATCAGCACCACATGCATTAATAATATGATAATGAGATTATTTAACGACTGTGTAAAATTTTTCTTGACTATAGTTATTTTTTTGATGAAATTTTAGATAACTCGATACATAGGAAGTTGAGCTGAGTAAACTACGCAAAGATGATAATTGATCGTTTTAATTTTCGAAATTCGTTATGATCTCTACTCTTATGATCTTTAAGATGAGATCCATGAAAAATCGAATTTAAAATCTAAATGCTCTATGCAATTAACTTCTCGTCCCTGATTTTACTTTTTGTTATGCAGTAACAGTCAAAGATTCAACCGATCATACTAAATTAACTAGATTCTTAATTACCTTTGACAACTATGATTTTCATAGTTATAATCAAATCTTAGTCAATATTTGACCCTAGATATCACCAAATTATTCTCATTGTATATTGAGTTTTATTAAGCTAAGAGACTAGTTAGAAAAGTCAACATGGTTTTAGCATGACAAGATTGAACCAATTATTGTTATCAGAAAAAATCTTTTCTATCGAAAAACCAGATCGAATTGCTAATCTTTGAATTTTGTCTTCACTATATTTGTAAGAGCTTTCAGTGTGAATAGTTTCACCCTGAGGTATATGAAATATTTTATCATATCCTGATATTCTGACTTCTTGATCTGATTTAGATTTGAGATGCATCTCCATACGATCTTTTTCCTTGTTAAAGAAGGCATAATGAACATATTCATGAAGGTCAAAATTACACCCCAACTCTCTATTCATTCGAGTTAATAAATTTAAATTAAATTGAGCAGTGTATCCTGCTTTATCATTATAAGCAGGTTCGATGAGAATTTCATCCTTTATCATATCAAAACCAACAAGAAGGTAGTCCTTATCATTCATGTTAAGTCTGACAGCCTTTAAAAAGTCTCTAGCTTCATCAATTTCAAAATTTCCTATACTAGAACCAAAGAAAATTATTAGTTTAGAAAATGAATCGAATTTAAAATTGTTCTCAAACAAGATATTATTGCAATCTTTGATCCCATTTATGTAATCATTAGGAATACCTTTAATCATTATATTCTCATTCTGTGTTTCCAGATCAGTTACCACAGAATCTAAGAAATTGAAGGAAATATCTATTGGAAAGTAATACAGTTTATCTTGCCTTTTCAGTATCATGTCGAACAGATGCTTGGTTTTTTTTGAACTACCACTTCCCATCTCTATTAAAATGATCTCTTTTTGAATATCCTGTAAAATCTTATACGAATATCCTTCTAGTATACTACTTTCTGTTCTAGTTGGATAATATTCAGGTTGAACAGTAATTTGTTCAAATAAGTATGAACCTCTACTATCATATAAATATTTAGAAGGTATCGATTTCTGAATAGGATTAGATAGTCCTTTCAAGATATCGGTTCTAAATCCTTCGATGTTATCATCCAAATTCAAATTTTACTTAATGTTTAGGAGTAAGATATAAATATTTTTGTTATCATCGCCTATTCTCATAGGATAATAACCCTTGCATCTGCCTTACTTACATGCACCAGTTAACTTTTCTTATACCTGAAGCTATTCAATTTGATCAATTCATTGTATGATCCAAATCTGTCAGGATTGATTTTGTCGAGAGAATTTTCTGACTCGATTTCCTCTCTAGTCCTAAAATCTTTTATGATTTCATATTTTGATGTTCTCTGTGCTGGGATCTTACCTGCCGCCTTGATGATTTTTCGCATATCCACAGGCCTTATAAATTGTCCATACTGCGATCCCGCAGAAGTTGATATACTCTCGTTAATTAAACAGCCGCCCAGGTCATTTGCTCCAGCACTGAGCAATATTTGGGATAATTTTGGTCCCTCTTTAACCCACGAAACCTGAAGATTGTCAATAAAATTATTGAAGAAAATTCGTGAAATCGCATGCATTTTCAAAATTTCTATACCGTCAGCTCCGGGCCTTATGTTTTTGACTAAATGATGATTTGACATTGGAGCGTCGTAGTGAACGTAACTTAAAGGAACAAATTCTGTGAATTTTCCATGTTGTTTTTGAATATTTCTAATTATCTCTAAATGAGCAACAATATCGCTATTGCTTTCGACATGCCCATACATTATTGTGGAAGTGGTTGGTATGTTAAGCTTGTGTGCTGTAGAAATTACATCGATCCATTGATCTATGGTAATTCGACCTGGAGAAATCTTGTTTCTTATCTCCTTTACAAGAATCTCCGCTGAGGTTCCAGGCAAGCTTCCTAGACCGGCCTCCTTTAACATTTTTAAATAATCATGAATTTTTGTGTTAGACAATGTAGATCCATACAATATTTCCTCTGGGGAGAAGGCATGAATATGTATCTCAGGTAATTCCTTCTTTATCGCTTTGCATATGTCGACGTAAAAAAAACCATCCATTTTAGGAGGCAATCCTGCCTGGATACATATTTCAGTAGCTCCAAACTGCCATGCTTCTTTAGCCCTCCTTACTATCTCTTCAATTGGTAAAAGATAACCTTCTTCCACTCTAAAATCTCTGCTGAAGGCACAAAATCCACATTGCTTTATACAAACATTTGTAAAATTAATATTTCTATTTATAACATAAGTCACAATTTCACCATTAGTACGCCTTCTCAGTTCATCAGCAACACGAATTATGGCGGATAAACTAGGTCCAGTATCTTCAAACAGCTTTAATGTATCGGCCGATGAGATTTCCTTCCCATCTAAAGCCCTTCCAAGGATCGAAGAGATTTCAGGATCGATATTTCTAAATATATTCTCAATATTCATTATTAATGAACTCCTCTCTGACCAAGCCGTATTTATCTATCAACGGTTCTATATAGTCTTTAAGGTCATTATGCACAAATTTCCCTGACAAGTCCGAATTAATTATGTATTTTGGATACACCGGCAAACGTGCCCTTAATTTAAATCCTTTTTTTCTTGTTACTGTACTAATATTTTCAATAGTTGGCCATGGTGATTCTGGATTGACATGATCTGGTGTAATCGGTGAAATGCCGCCCCAATCATTGATCCCAGCATCAAGGTAATTTGAATATACGTCTGGGCTTAAGTTGGGTGGGACCTGAAGACTAATATCTTCCAAAATTATTCGAGCTGCTGTAATACATCTTAAAAAGTATGGATATGAAGGCGATTTTGCATATTCCATTAGGGTCCCTTTCTTTGGTAAAAAATTTTGCATAATTACTTCTTGAATGTGACCATATTTCTTATTAATATTATTTATTAGTAACAAGGATTCAACTACTTCTTCAAAACTTTCATCTATACCTATTAAGAGTCCTGTAGTAATTGGAAAATTAAGTTCACCAGCTGAAATTAATGATTTTAATCTTACTTTAGGGTTTTTGCTTGGAGCTTTTTCATGAGCTTTCCCTTTATCAGTCAACCGTTCGCTAGAACTCTCCAGCATCATACCCAAACTTGCATTAGTAGATTTTAGCATAGACATCTCTTTTTTTGTCAGGCTACCAGCATTTGTGTGAGGTAACATTCCAGTCTGTGAGAGTATTTTTTCACTTAGATCTGCCAATAACTCGGACAGATTCTGATATCCAAGTACTGTAAGCCACCTTTTGGCCTCTTTATATTTAATCTCGGGTCTCTCACCGGTTACAATCAATGCTTCAGTACATCTTGCTTCCTTTCCCAGTTTAGCAATTGCTATTGCTTGAGATGGGCTTAGCATAACAGCTTCGGCCTCAGTAGGTTCTTTCTTGTATGTACAATATGAACATGAATCTTTACACAAATTAATTAAATTGATAAAAACTTTTCTTGAGTACGTGACAAACTTGTTGTCTATCTTGTTACGGAGTGAAGTGGCTAATATGCTAAGGTCGTTAATCTCAGCATTGAACAACAAATCCTTGAGTTCGTAATTGTCAATCGTTTTTTTTTCGATTATCTTATAAATGATTTCGTTGGAAAAGAATTTTTTTGATAAATATTGATGGTTTTGGATTCCATGTACAGTCATTTATTTTTAATGAATCTACATAGTGAATCTTTACATTAAAGCCTTACTATGATAAAGTTCAAATTGATAGTTATAGGTAAAAATATTTCTCAATTAATCAATATTCATGCAGAGATAATATAAAATATTTTAAGCCCGGGATATATGATATTATAGTATATGACCACTTCATTGATCAAGGAAACTTCAGAGAAGGAAAATTCAAAAGACCTATCTCAAAAAAAAATCAGGATTTTGGTTACAAAACTGGGTTTGGATGGTCACGACCGGGGTGCCCTAGTAATTTGCAGAGCCCTTAGAGATTCCGGCATGGAAGTAATATATTCCGGATTATTCTGTACACCTGAACAAGTTGTAAAAACTGCTATTGAGGAGGATGTAGATGTGATTGCGATGAGTTTACTTAATGGCGCTCACTTAACATTATTTCCGAAAGTATCTCGTTTGCTAAGGGAACAGAATGTTCAAAACATGTTATTGGTAGGAGGAGGGGTAATACCTGAATCAGATAAGAGCGAATTAGAAAAGGCAGGTATCACAGGGAATTTTGGACCAGGTACTTCTCTCAATAAAATTATTGAACATATCGTAAAAAATGTAAAAAGAAAGTGATCTAGTTGTATCGCTGAAGATGGACTTTGAGAATTACTCTACCCTCTCTTTTGGCCACATCATTTTCCTCAAATCTTTGCCAACTCTTTCAATTTCATGATTCTCTAATTCCTGAAGCATAAGACTAAAAGCCGATTTTTTATCCTTCTTGTAATTGTTGACCCACTCGGTTGCAAATTGTCCTGATTGGATCTCCGTTAAAACATCCTTCATTTTTGCTTTAGAGTCTCCGTCAATGACACGTTTACCTCTAGTAAGCCCGCCATATCTTGCAGTTTCACTGACTCTATTGTACATGCCAGTAATCCCATACTTTTGTATGAGATCTACAATTAATTTCAATTCGTGCAAGCACTCGAAATAGGCTATTTCTGGTTGATAACCTGCTTCTACTAGTGTTTCAAAAGACTTGAGGATCATCTGGTGAACCCCACCGCATAAATCGACTTGCTCCCCAAACCAATCAGTTTCAACTTCTTCTTTAAATGTGGTTTCTAAAACGCCCGGCTTTGTGCTCCCAATTGCTTTGGCTAGTGCAAGTGTTTTTGCCCAAGCTTTTTTTGTATAATCCTGATGTACCGCAACGAGCGAAGGAGTCCCAAACCCATCCAGATACAATTCCCGTACTCGTTGACCTGGTCCTTTTGGTGCAATCATTATGACGTCAATATTCTTAGGAGGATCAATCCACTTCCAATGAATAGCGGCGCCATGTGAAAAACTGATCGCCTTATTTTCTGTCAAATATGGAGCGATTTCGCTTTTGAAAGTCGCCTCTTGCTCCATGTCTGGAATTAGTATATGTATAATATCAGACTCTTTAACTGCATCACTGACGCTCTTTACTATGTGATTTTCATTTTGTGCTTTTGCCCAAGTCTTCCCGTTTGGGCGCAATCCAAGACAAACATCAAGACCTGAATCTTTCATATTAGAAGCTTGCGCTGCACCTTGAATACCGTACCCAATGACAGCAATCATTAGATTTTTTAATGGATCCAAAGAGACCTCATTGTCAAGCCATCTCCTTATTGTCATGACTTAAAATGAAAATGAAATCATATATGTTCTTATTGATCCAGATAGATTTGTTAAATAATTCAATTATTTAAAAACCTGTAGAGCAAATCATAAGAGTGGTCAATATCAATTTGATTCTTGATATTTTTTTTTGTACCGATAACAAGGTTCTGCAAGTACCTTTCGTCTTTTTGTTCCACTTTCTTTGATATCCTGTCATAGATCTTGCCATACTTTTTGATTATTTCAATGGATTTGTCGCTACCCAAAAACAGGTTCAAGAAAAGTGGCGCATCGTCGGTTAATATACTCTCACTAAGTAACGATTGAATTCTATATGAACTACCCGCTAACTGTTTCAAAAATTTTAGCAAATCTTTTTCCATTTTCAGTGATTTACTAGTTGAAATTTCAATCAAAAGTTTCGAAAAAACAAGATTAATAAAGTAAATTAAACTTATAAGAATAGCTACGAGAGTATCGTGTTTTTCTGGAGTATCAATTAAAATTATTCTATATCTTGGGAATAATCTATTCAAGATTCTTGATTCCATTCTGATACTAATTAAATTCAGGGGCACATGCATTATTATATTCCTTGAAGAACTAACTTGAGCACCTGGCCCAAACATTGGGTGGATACAAAGAAATCTCAAGCTACTGTATTTTATTGAAATACTTGACATATATTTATGAATAGAATTTTTTACTGAAGAAATTTCAATAAGAGTTGTACCTGGTCTTAATATCATTATATATTTATCAAGGATCCTAAGTGTTTCCTTAATTGGAGTACACAAAATTATTATATCTGACTCTTCAACAAATTTAGTGATACTCTCGGAAGTATAAGCATTCTCGAATTCTGACATTTTAAAGTATTCAATCCGATTAATGTCAACTAGAAAGATCTTTTCTATTTTGATCGTTTTTTTGCTTAAATATTGATCTTCAGATTGCTCTTTACGTAGATTAATAAAATAATCAAAAAACCATTTTCCCATTCTCCCGGCCGCTCCAACAATTAATACGTTTGACATTTTTGATTTTTCAGTTCACTGTGGAAATTACTCTTAAAAAAGTAATTGTTAGAGTTTATCAACCAAGTTACTAATGATCCCTAAACCTTCTATCATTTTCTTTTCCTCTAAACAGGTAGATAATCTTATGTAATCAGAATAATTTGATCCGAACCCGCTTCCTGGTGCAACCGCTACTCCATGATTTAATAACAGTTCTACAAGTTTCAAGTCAGTTAAATTTAAATCATGACTGATCCTTGCAAAAACATACATTGCTCCTTCGGGGAGAGTGAATTCGAATGGTAATTTTTTCAAAAGTTTACACATTTTATCTAATCGCTTCTGTATTATCATGTTATGTCTTTCAGGATCGGAATTCAACGCACCCAATGCACAAAATTGCATTGGCTCTGCTACTGATGTTAAAGCCAATGCTTGTATTTTGTTAAGCTTGTTGATTAATTGGTTGTCTCTAGAATATGCATAGCCTACCCTGAATCCAGTCATCGCGAATGTTTTTGAAAACGATCCTACTAGTATTGATTTGTCATAGTCGAAATTAATAACGCTCTGAAAAGGTTTGTAAGCGTAATTAGAATACACTTCATCACTGAGTACATAAATATCTTTTTTGCGAGCTATGTCTATTATTTTCTTGTATGTCATATTACTTAGGATTTTACCTGTTGGATTATTGGGATAATTTAGACAAATTATTTTAGTATTAATATTAATTTGATTTTCTATTTCAGAAATATCAGGCTCCCAATTCTGTTCTAAATTTGTCTTTACTATCCTAGTCTTTACGCCCAGATAATTTGCGCAATCATTGCAAGCAGGCCAAGCCGGTTCAATTGTAATTATTTCATCACCGGGACTCAACAGGGCAGAGAACGCACAAAATATTCCGAACCTACCTCCTGGGGTAACAATTATCTTGTTAGGATCTATTGGTTCAAAAATATCGTAGCCATTTTTTTCTGAAAACTCAGAAATATAATTTGACAAACCTATGCGCAGATCTTTGATACCGGCAGTTTGAGTGTAATAAAACTTGCGCATTTCATATATCTTGGCTAGTTCATTCTTGACTTCTATAGGAGGTAGAAAATCAGGTTCTCCGACTTCCATATGTATTATTTTGAATCCTTGTAACTCCAGATTTTTTGCTGCATTAAAGACATCTAAATGAGATTTGATTGCAAATTTGCGAACCCCCTTTTCATTCTTCACAACAGTGGACAGTGAGGACTGGGCCGGGGAATTGTTGGTAGGATTCATTTTTTCTTGACTAACCTTTATTTGATTTTTTTCCAAATTCTGGATTCTAATTGATTCGTTGATTAACATGTTAACAATCCTTCCAGAAAATTCTGGATCTAAATTTAAATATTTTGAGTTACTAAACAAGTAGCTCTTGATCCCTAATTCCACCTTATCGTCAATAATATCTAAATCTAAATTGGTCTTTATCATTCCGATTTTTCTTGCAATCTCCATCCTTTGATTGACAAGCTTCATAATCTGGTTTGTAATTTCTTTCATATCATTTCTCAAGATATTGACTTCTTCTATCGACATTTCCGAATACCTACTTTATTACTCTCGGTATGAGATTAGATTTAAAACAACTATCTAGCACCACAATGGCAGCAATACTATCTACCACCGGTGGCGCTCTGGGAACCACACACGGATCATGTCTCCCTGTTACAATTAATTGAGTTTCGCTCATATCTTTCAAATTTACAGTCTTCTGAGGTCGCGCTATAGAAGCAGCTGGTTTAAATGCAACCCTAAATACCAAGGGCATCCCATCAGTAATCCCTCCTAATATTCCGCCAGATTTGTTTGTATCAGTAATAATGTGACCAGTGGATTTATCAATTACAAATGAATCATTATTTTCAGACCCTTTCATTGTTGAACCTCTAAATCCAGATCCAAATTCAAGTCCTTTTACTGCAGGAATGCTAAATATCCCTTTTGATATTTCAGATTCAATCGATTCAAAAATCGGCTCCCCTAATCCAACGGGCACGCCTCGTACTATGCATTCAATTATGCCCCCTAATGAATCACCGTCCCTTCTAGCAGACAATATTGAATTCTTCATTTTCAATGCTGTTTCCGCGTCAGGACAACGAACATCATTCAAATATCTATTTTTAGAAAGGGTATCAAAAGGCATGTTACTAGAATCCATAGTTATATCCCCAATTGATTTGGTGTAACTTATTATTTCAATATTTAAATAGTTCTTTAATATTTTCAAGGCTACTGCTCCTCCCATCGCTATAGTCGCCGTCAATCTGCCTGAAAATCGTCCGCTTCCCCTAAAGTCATTAAATCCACCATATTTTACAAAAGCCGTATAGTCAGCATGACCAGGCCTAGGTTTTGACATGAATTCATCATATGAACGGGAATCTGAATCCTTGTTCCAAATAATCATACAAATTGGTGCACCAGTCGTGAACCCGTTGAAAACACCTGATAGTATTTCAACTGTATCAGTTTCTTTTCTTTGGGTAGTAATGATTGATTGTCCAGGTTTCCTTAAATCAAGTAGTGGCTGAACATCGGTCTCTGATAGCTGTAATCCGGCCGGACAGCCATCGATGATAGCTCCTATACATTTGCCATGACTTTCACCGAAACTTGACACAGTAAAGTGATCCCCAAGCGTATTTGATGGCATGAATAAATTTTTAGTTGTAATTCTGATATATTATTATTTTTAATAATTATCTCGTACCTGAAAGTTCATTCCTGGTTCGCCCACACACCAAGTAGACTCGTTAGTTTCAAGTTACCAAATACTCAATTTGAGCACCAATTCCTCTCAACTCACCTACGAAATTTGGGAATGATACGTCAACAGAATCTGCGCTATCAATAATTGAGTGCTCTGTAGATAACCCGGCTATAGTAAAAGCCATAAAAAGTCTATGATCGTCAAACGATTTGATAACCGCGCTTCTTAATTCGACTGGAGGGAGAATAGTAATAGAATCGTTATCTTCTTTAATCTGAGCTCCAAATTTTATTAATTGAGAGGAAATATTAGAGACCCTGTCAGTTTCCTTGTATCTTGCATGCGACACACCAGTTATTGTTGTCTTATTTTTAGCCTTTAGAGACAAAATTGCTACTACAGGAAGTAAATCAGGGGTCCTGACTAAATCAAAACTGCCCCCACCTAATTTGGTCGATCCATCTATTTTAACTACTCCTTTGCTCCTGTCGACCTCAATTCTGCCTCCCATTTTTTTGATAATGTTGATTATTTCCATATCTCCCTGTGGCATAGTAAAATCCAAGTTCCTTATTACCAATTCACCTCCTGACAATATGGCTGCCGACATTAGCAATGCTGCAGTTGAAAAATCACCTGGTACTCGGAATGTTTGGGATCTGTAGTCGTAACCGACGGGTAACCTATATGATTCTGAGATAGATTTGACTAGTTTTTTTGACTCTTTCGAAGTTTGCACTTTATCAACCAAATTTGTAGAAAAGATTTCATCTGATGAATTCTCCACTGTGACACCAAATTTTTTCATCATAAATATTGTTGAATCTATATATGGTTTAGAAACTTGGTTACCTAGGACTTGAATTGTAATTGGTGTTTGAGAATAAATTCCAGAAAGGAGAATTGATGATATAAATTGACTAGATATCTCTCCACTTATTTCAGTTGTTCCTCCCTTTATGCCGCCACCCTTCACAACAAGTGGAGGAAAGTAGCTTTGATTTGTGGAAAAACAATTAACCCCCAGTTGATTTAAGGCTTTAATTAGATCACCCATGGGTCTTTTTCGAAGACTCTTGTCGCCTGTTAAAATGCTATAGCCGTCTTTTACCAAAGAACACATTGAAGCAGCCAGTCTGATTGTCGTACCTGAGTTGTCAGCAAATAATACATCATCTGGAGTTTTAAAACCGCTCCTTCCTCCATTGCTTTCTACTATAAGATCCTGTGTACTAGAAAGGCTATTACCCCCATCCTGTTTAGTCCTTGTTACAAGATCTGTTGGAAAATTTTCTAGATTATCTAGATCAGATGCCCGTGGATCATTAGATTTATTTTTAAAAGTACAAACGCTTACCCCCAACATTTTAATGCAATTTATCGAGGCCAGTGTATCTCTGGAAAGTAGTACATTCTCTATATGGGATTTACCAGAAGTGAGGCTGGATATCATTATTGCTCGGTGGCTATAACTCTTGCTTGGGGGACAAATAACCTCACCGAATAGTTGGGATTTTTTTACTTTTATTTCCACGTAAATGACCTGCTATCATATTCACAGAAAATTAATATCAAGATTGCTATTATAAATTTCCAATTTGTGAAATTTGAAACCTGCACCTCAATTGTAATTATTCAACTATTGCTTTAGTGTTGTTGACTTTTGCTAAGATGATTTTCCCGTCAAATTTTTCCATCGAATTCATGAAATTTTCAACATTGTCCTTATACAATACTGCCGCTATAGCTGGTCCATTTCCTGAGTGACTAGTGGCTAAACAATGGTTTTCGAAAGCATCAATCATGGGTGCGTAATTATTGTATAAAACTGAATTTATTAGGACCCCGTTGAGATTCATTGCTTTCCAATAATCTCCTTTTAGCGCCAGCGTAAAGGCGTGGTTGAACAAGTCTTTATGAATTCGCAGTTTAGGAACTTCACCTCTAGCAACACCTGCAGGCAAGTAAATAACAACAGCAAGATCATTGTTTACCATGTCTCTCTTTATTATTTTTTTATAGTGATTGTCAGTCAATATTACTCCACCATAGTAGCAAGCACAAGCATCATCAAATGCACCAGTCATGCTCACCTTTGCCCATAAAGATGAATTGACTGCGGTGCTTAATACGGCTTTGTCATATATCTGATCATCTAATAACTTAAAACATGCTAGAGAAATAGCATTTGAGACCGCGCTAGAGCTTTTCAAACCCCAGCCAGCAGGTATTTCGGAAACTAGGCTGATAGATATGAAATGATTTTTTACAATGCTTGCTGGCAATATACTCTTGATTATCTTATTTACAAGCTTGTCATTTACAAAATTTCTAGATATTCCATTATGACCTGGCTCAAGTGATATCTTCACTTTGACTTTTTGCGAAATACCAAAAGTACAACCCTTTCCAGTTGCAATGGCATTTACGATAGATATAGCACCAAACATAGTGACAGATGCAGTAGAATTTTTCATCTTACTTTGGTTCACCAAATATTCCCAGTAGTGCTTTTCTCATGACTTCTCTGGGTGCATTCAATCC
>JACDCB010000066.1 GCA_013694585.1 Candidatus Nitrosopumilus sp.
GTACTGGATTGTGGCTGTGTGGATGATTCAATAGATTCAGTACTGGATTGTGGCTGTGTGGATGATTCAATAGATTCAGTACTGGATTGTGGCTGTGTGGATGATTCAATAGATTCAGTACTGGAAGAAGCATTCATTGATTCTGGTTGTTCTGGATCAATAGGGTCTTGAACATTTAGTAAAGTCTTGACTCGTTGAGTAAGATTAGTAGTATGAGACTCTTCCTCTACCAATTTGATAGCCTTTGCAGCCAAACTGAGACCATCTGGGTCTCTACCTGTAACAACTACTATACCATTTTGACCGATTATCACTCTTGTTTGGGTAGCTTGTTCTATAGTTTGAATCATAGAACCACGTTTTCCAATTAATCGTGGAACTCGAGTAGGAGAAATTTTTATGAATTCACCGTAAGGGATCTTTCCCAAATCCTTATCTTGAACTGTAAGCATGGGGTCTCTAGTTCTATCAAAAGATACAATCCTTGCAATAATTAAGTCGCCTATGCTTAGTTGACGACCCATATCATCTTTGGCTGGTGAAAAATCTCGTCCAAACACATCTTGTGCAGGTAGGTGAGCGAAAAAGCATGCATTAATATCAACATCCCAAGATAGAGAAGATCGATCAATAATCTTTCCGATTACTAAGTCATTAACACGTGGTATATAAACACCCGATAAAGGTATAACTTTAACACCATCTTTACCAGCTTCAGCAATTCCAACTCTTGTAGATACTAAATAATTACCACTTTTAATAACATTCATTAAAGGTTTATAATTACCCTCAATAATTTTATCTCCAGGTATAACATATCTCCTCTTTATTTCCTGCATTTAGAAATTGTCTACCTCCAATAACAAAATAGATGTAAAATGAAACGTTTTCATATTTCTATATCTAATTATCTAGAAATTGTTCTATAATATAATCTGTAAGTAGTTATTCCTTAACTTGTGCGGATCCTTTAGTCAATGAGCCCATACGTTCGAGAAAGTTCCCTTTAATACCAGCATTTATTTCTATATTTACTTTTAAAGAGCCATCTGATAACCATTCTTCAGAAGTTAGAACGCCAGAGCTTTTAATATAATTATAACTGGTGGAGGAATGCGAGCTTGGTATAAGAATAACAAGTTGCAACATTTCAGATTTTAATGGAAGAATTTTTCTAAGAGATTCAACAATAGATTTGACTTGGTCTTCTGCTTTCTTGAAAGGATCAATTGTGACCCTTACATCTTCTAGTGCGTTTTCTATTCGTTGAACAGGATGAGGAAGTTTTGTTTTAGGATCTACAAAATTTTTATTTATGTATTGAACAACCTGTTTTCGCTTGTCCTCTACCATTTTGCGCCTTTGATCTGTAGTAAGATTTAGTTCTCCTTTAAGTAATATTTGTTTAAGTATTTCATTAGTGTCACTAGTTTTGAAATGTTTATTTAATTTATCAACGGCAACTCGAGATCCTTTGTTCGCATCTGAATATATTTCGTCTGCGACTAATACGGAAGATAAATCAGTTCGTTTACCCAATTTATATTCTAATGCAGGATCCGGCTTTACTAAAATTTCAAATCTATCATTTCCAATAGTTAATTTTACAATAGTAACTTTTGAATCAGCCATACAATAGAAAATTAACTGTGATATATTAATATAATAATATGTTCAGTAGGCTGCCATATTCATTATAGATTCATTACATTTTTAATATACGTAAGATTAAAATTATTTGATTTGATCTCCATAGATTTAAAGGTTATTGAGAAACATGATGAAAGAATAACCATTAAATTTAATAACGTACCTCGTCAGTACGTCAATGCAATTAGACGACTATCAATTAGCGAGGTGCCTACTTTTGCTATTGACGACGTAGTTATTCTAGAAAACTCATCCGTAATGCATGATGAAGCAGTTGCTCATAGGCTTGGTTTAATTCCACTGAGGACTGACTTAAAGAAATTTTCATTGCCTGAAGAATGTAGTTGTAAGAGTACCTTGGGATGTACGAATTGCAGGGTTTTATTGCAACTTGATGCAGAAGCTAATGAAAAAACTAAAACAATTACTACTTCAGAGTTAATTTCAGAAGATGAATTTGTAAAACCGGTTAGTCAGGATATCCCCATCATAGTACTAGCTCCGGGTCAAAAATTAAAGTTTGAGGCATATGCGAGGCTGGGATTTGGTAGGGATCATGCAAAATGGCAGCCTGCTACGATAGCAGTAGTAAAATATGGTGAAAACGAAAATGAAATTTTTTTAACTGTGGAATCTAATGGAGCATTAACTGCAGAGGAAATAATTATAGCAGCAATTGAGCAACTAAATAAAAGCATAAAGGACTTTGGCGAAACAATTAACGCACTCCAAATACCAAACAACCTCTAGGTAAATTTATTTGGTACTTTATACTCTTTTAATTGGAATAGCAAATAATGTTTAACGATACTTTGATAGATAATACAGTTTGGATCCTACGTAAAGCATTTAAAAGTAACAAGGCACAGATTTGGAAAGCATTAGAGAAAGAATTTTCTAGATCTAGATCAAACAGAAGACAAGTTAACATCCAAAGATTGGATAAAATTACTAATAATGGGGATATAGTAGTAGTTCCAGGCAAGATTTTGGGCAATGGAACGTTGGGGCACAAATTAACAGTATATGCATATTCATTTTCAGAAACTGCCATAAGTAAATTGAACACTGCAGGGGCAGAAGTTATTTCATTGCAATCATTAATAAGTAAATATCCTGATGGGAAAGGTGTAAAAATAATTGGTTAAGGAAACAAAGTTGGATACAAAACCCGAAGAAAGTCAATCTCAACAAAATAAGCTTATAGTAGTTGATGCAACAAATTGTATTTCAGGAAGGCTATGTTCCAAGGTATCAAAATTATTATTGCAAGGTAATAGAGTATCCGTAGTAAATGCTGAAAAAGTGATGGTATCCGGAAATAAGTATGAAGTAATCGAGAGTTACAAGAAACGATTAGAAGTCGGATCAATTGTTAACCCCATTCACGGTCCATTTCACCCAAGAAGACCAGACACCATAATTACAAAAATGATAAGAGGTATGGTCCCAAAAAGAAAGTCCAGTGGAATGCAATCTTTTAAAAGATTAAGGGTATATATAGGCGTACCAGATGAGTTAAAAAATTCAGCAATGCAATCATTTGAGGATGCAAAAATTACGAGACCCGAATCATTTTACATATCTATGAGTGAAGTGGCAAAACAGATAGGTTGGAAAGGAGTAGTTCAATAATATGAATAAAATAGATCTTTATCCGGGCCAAAGAAAGACATGTAGAGCAGTAGCTACAATAGTAAAAGGAAATGGAAAAATTAGAATTAACAATATCCCTGTAGAAGTCATTCAACCAGAAGTAGCAAAGGAACTTATTTTAACACCTACTAATATAATTGGTGAACTAAGGGATAGAGTAGATGTTAACGTGCACGTCAATGGAGGCGGCTTTATGGGGCAAGCGTTCGCAAGCGCAGTAGCAATTTCACGTGCATTAACAGGAGAAACAAAAGG
>JACDCB010000045.1 GCA_013694585.1 Candidatus Nitrosopumilus sp.
ATCCTTTCATTGTCTCCTGCAGAACAGGAAAGAAGGATAAAAATAGGTTTGTTTGATGAATACACCGCGTTGATGGATGGAACAGGATTACTATCCTTAGAATTTGGCATTCAAGATACTAATATCAAAATATACTATGAAGATGACCCCAAAATTTATGATCCTAAAAATAAAGCAAAGTATTCTAGACCATTTAAGCCAGCAATCTATCTTGAATGATCAAAACTCAAAAAAATATTATGGATTGCACGCTTATTTCGAATGGTCCTCTAAACTAATCTCTGATAAAAATAGATGCACATCTTTTCTTGTTCTATTGTATATTTAATTCACAATATCCAAAAAACCTCATAGATTTCTCTTTTTCAGATTTTATAATGCCTACATTGTATGTCTAGTTATTCTATTATACACTTTTTACCGTAGTCATTTAGTAACAAGAAAACTCACTATCAACGTGTTTGAGACTTTACCTTCTAACTGAATTAGTGGGGATAATCCGTTACAAGCCTAGATTAATTAATTCAATTTTGAGGTAGAATTTGTTGGAATCGACTTGTCCCTTATACTTCTTAATTACCTATTTGTAAGCGCATTCTAATATCTTTTATTTCATTAAAAATGGTGTGCAACATAGGATGGAATCAATTTATCTTTTTAGGTAAAGTACTACCGCAATATCAATTTTCAAATCCTATTAATCACTTTAAGAATTTGAAAGTATCGAGAATGGTATCAAATGTTTCTTGGCTTTCTTCTGATTCAAATTGTTCGATTTTATTCTGAAATGCTAAAAGATATCCTTGACCATCATGGGAAACAAGGAAGCGTTTTATTTTTATATTTCCAGATTCCGAGGGATAAATAGTAGTCGCGTATGCGGCCTTATTCCCATTTATTTCGTACGACTGGGTCCTCACTTCCTCGATTAAAATTTCAATATCTCCAAGTGATGATTTCAATCCCTTTTCTAAACCAAAAATTCTTAACCCAACGTTTGCCTCAGTTGACAATTTGATTATATTAAATTGCAAGTCTTTATTTCTTAAATTAAGGTTATAGTTAGCATCGGCGCTTGAGGAATTACTCTGGGGTAAAAGGGAGGAGTTGTAAAAAAATGAGATCCCCATGTTTTCACTATAAAATCTTTTGAATAAAATGTCATCCATTATTTTTCTAGATGACAAATAATTAGTAATCATGGTTTTTAAAATATACTGGTTATTTTCAATTCAGATTTTGATGATTTTTAACGTTGATTTCTAGTCTGGCGTTTCTGTAGCCTATCTAGATAGTAGTAAGAAACAAAATACAAGAAGAATCCACCCACGACGACTACAAAACCATAAGTAGAAATTGATTCTCTGTTAAACAAACTTCCAAATCCTACAAGAACTGCTCCAAGAATCATTAGTGCAATGCCAACCCTTAATGGACCAAGCATTTTCCTTTTTTTTTGCTTGGGTGCCCTTTTTGCAACCATCTATTACATTACTTTCACTGAATCTTCTTTTTAATCATATCCATTTGCCAAATAATGAAATCAATTTATTTGTCATTGACGATATGGTATATTATTATGAAGATTGCTGTTGTTGGGATAGGAGTTGCTGGTGCATACTTGATGAATCAACTTAGTGATCTACACGATGTGCATGTGCAAGGTTTTGAAAGAATGCCCGAAAAGGATCATGATGCCGTCTGTGCTTGGGCTACTTGTGATAATGTAATGAAGGATTATGCCAAAATATGTGGTCTAAACTTTGACAATTATGTTTTACATGATGGAAAAAAGATGAGGGTCGATATAGGAGATGGCATAAATTCAGGCAACACAATTGACATCAAATTAAAAGGTATGATAAGCTATGATAAATTAAAACTAATCCAAGATATGATTAGTGGAACTAATATTGAATATGAAAAAGTACCAAATAAGAAAAATCTTGAGCAAGATTTTGACTTGATTATTGATTCCACAGGATTTCACAGACATTATTTACCCAGGTTAAGCGATGAATTATGGATACCATGCATTCAATACAAGGTAAAGTATGATCAAGTACCGTTTGATGATTTTTATTTGAAGGCTTTTCCCTTGTTATCAGGGTACTTTTGGTACTTTCCCTTGGGCAACGGATACGCCCACATAGGATCGGGAGATTTCAGAAGAAAACAAACTCATGTTTTTATGGATTCTTTTATGAAAAAGTATCCATGTGAGGTAATCAAAAAAGTCGGTAGGCCAGTTAGAATTACACCACCCTCTAAATGCCTTCCATTTGATGATGGAAATAAAACTATTGGAGTCGGAGAATCGATAGGGACAGTATATGCTCTTTTAGGTGAAGGTATCATCCCGTCTACGATATGTGCTCAACTGTTTGTTGATAATTTATACGATAAAGAGAGATACTTTTCAGAAGTTTTGTCAACATTCAAAATTTATACAAATGTATATAACTTTATAAAAAAGCGGATCTCTCAAAATTTTAGTATTTTAAGGGACTTTGTTGAACTACTCAAAATTTACAAGTATATGAAAAAAAGTGAGGATAGGTTTGGAATGGAGATAAATATGCTAAACCTGTTTAAACTTACAAAAATATAGGAATCCCCTCTATCTTTTTTTAAACAACTATCTACTAGCCATTTTATAATTCTCACACCAATCTCTTATGATTTCATGCTGTGGTGCAGGGATATCAAAGTAACTATCAAAATTCCAAATAAGGCTATTCCAGTGGAAAGATGACTTGCCACGACAATTGGCTGCAACTTAGTTGCAATCACTGCCCATCCGATAATTATTTGTGAAACAAGCAGCGTCGATGCTATAGAAAGTTTTATACTCAAATTCCTGTTTCTAACCTTGATGATTGAATATGCCGTAAATGAAAACAGTGAAAGGGCTAGAATTAGCCCCAAAAATCGATGAAAGTGCTCATAAAAGTATTCCTCCGGCGGGAAATTAAAGCCGTTAGGACAAAGAGGCCATGTCTTACAAGAATATCCTTGATGAATTGACGAAAGATACACGCCTAGAATCATTATAGAAAAAGTTAAACTCAGAATCATAAAAGTAACTACAAATAGTGATTTGCTTGGATAGCCATTAAGACCAATGCTCTTCAAATTAAATAAATATTAATTTTTCTATCGTATTTTTAAATGTTTATGAGCGGTTTAAAATTTAAAATTTATTACAGGGTTTCTTAAATCAAAATAATGATCTCGAATTTATGAAACATATGAAAATTTCTTGCATTGGGTATATCGCATTGTCTTTTCTTATTATTCATTTTAAGCTATCTGCGTCTCAATCGGTTGAACCTATGAACATCCAAGCGTTTGTTGGGGCTCTTAACAAGAAATCTCAACGTAATCTTGAAAATACCAATTTGTTAAGCATATCGCGAAATAACGATTCAAGCACCTTAATTAATTCAGATCCGTTCTACTTATCAAATAATACTTTGATCCTAGACAAAATCCTAATACAGAAATCAAGCACAACAAATAGTGATGTTCAATTTTTTATTGAAAAGGGCCTTATCAATGCTTCTTTAGTAACATACAATGTGGGGTATTATGTCGAAGATCTTAATATGAATGCCTCTACTCCTGAATCCAAACTTTTAAGCAATGGTCTTAAAACCGATTCAAGTTCGAATTATGCCAAAGGCCTTGGTATTTTCCTGACACAGAACGGAGGTATTATTAAATGGGACGCGTTCGATCAGATTATAGACAAATCAGATGATACGTTCCTTTACGCAGATATAATATTTTTCTCTCCTGCTGATAGGGGTAATAGTTAATTACCTTTCTCAAAAATCAAGTGGGATTGTATGAATTTTCTATTGACATTGACTCTAACACTACGACTCCTACTACTCCCACCCATAGAACCATTTGGTTTTGGCTAGACCAATTAATAATTAGGATTTGAGTTGAGGGCAATTAGATTCTGGGTAATAATAAAGGATTCATTTAGATGATAGTCAAAAAGAGAAAGAGAAATCTTAAACAATCAAAGAAACCTAAAGGCAGAGTTAGGACCTCATTGAATACGTTACGAACAGATGGTAAATTGGATAATGGACAGGAGAACAATGTTCACTTATCTGTAATCAAAAAAGAGGAATCCAAAAAAATCCTAAAATTTATTGTATATATAAATGAATTTGACAGAATAGACGAGGAAGGTAAATTAAAATGCAGAAACAACAATTGTGAGAATTTGGTATGTAAACCCTTTAGAAAATATTGCTCAAGAAAATGTAGCAAGGACTTTACAAAATGGTATAATAAGAATTTTTATTGGCGTAATATTCGAAATAGCATTCTAAGAAGAGACGATTACACGTGCCAGATCTGTGGGCTAAAACTAAATAAAAAGAAAAGGCACAATAAGAAAATTGAGAATTGGCTTGAATGCGACCATATCATACCTAAATCTTATTACTCTTTTTTGGGATATAATTTTGACACACTAGAAAATAAAGTCAGGACAGTATTGGAATTTCTCCATAATGAAAATAATTTGAGAACTTTGTGCTATCAATGTCATAAAGAGGTAACAGTAAATAACTTTAAAACAAAGTCATTACTTATTGATACTAACGATAATAAGTGATAGAACATGATTAGCACAATGGTTTTCGAATATTGGTTCGCGGGTAACGCTCTATGTCACTAGATGAAATAACGATGTTTAAAATATTGCTAGCAGGTTAACTTTACCAAAACGGAATCAATGGTATATTAAATTAACTTTCTTTGATTATTGAGATCTATATAAACTATATTCTTTTACTCTATATCTAAATGTTATATTTGATTTTATATGAATAAATATATAAAGAAATTTATACTATAAATTGTAAATAGGTTTAACAAATTTGAATAATATTTTGGCAGACCAAACTCTTGGGTTAAAAAGGAGAATTCAAGATGACCTTCGGCGTCTGGATGAAATCTACAGAGTTGGCGTTGAAATTGAAATTTGTTTACTTGATGACAAGTCACTGCCCGTAAATGCACATCCTTTGATAAAGGAATTAAATTCAAAGTATGACGTAGATGCTGAGTATGGGAAATGTCAGTTTGAAGTTAAGACCGCCCCAATTTCAATGCATGGTTTGTCAAGTGTTAATGTTTTTTTTGAAGAATTCATAGATTACCTGAACGTAGCAGTTAAAAAAGTCTATAAAAATAAGAATGTAATTCCAGTTTTTCTTGGAGGAAATCCATCTCCCGAGATATTTAAAAAGAAGTTGATAACAAGAAAAGAGCGTTATTTGACCATTTATGAATGGCAAAAGAATCTTCCAAATATCGAAATTGATGGCCAAGAATTTAAGGCCTGTAATATTGCCACCGCGATACAGGGATTTCATCTTCACTTACAAGGTCTAAATCCTATCTATACTACTCACATGTTCAATTATATTTTAAATTTATTACCATCTGCAATATTGCTGGGCTCAAATAGTAGATTATTTGCAGGCAAACTTTTTTCACTTTATGAACCTCGAGTTTATTTATATGATCATTCAGAACAGCAAAATTCTGGATTTCCCGCCATAGCAAAATATCTCGACAGAATTGAAGATTATATAGACTATATCGCCTCAAGACCAGGTCCTGACAGCACTAATGATTATTTTGGTCTTGAAAAAGATAGGCATGATGATCTTAGGATACGGTTGAATTCCCCTTACTATAGAGTTGAAACTAGAATAATGTCGACGCAGCCCACCCCAAAGGAAATTGTGGCAATGATTGAGTTTTTTATTGGATTCTTATATCGTTCCATTTTGGAGGGAAAACCTTTACGACCATTATCATCTATACGGGAAGAAAGGCTAGCAGTGATCCGTACAGGGTACAATTCTAAGACTCATTTCAATATTTCAGAAACCGCAAAGACTCAGTTACATGTAGCAAAAAAAGGATTGAAAGATTTGGGGCTTGGACCTGAATTTATTGGAATCCTCGAAAATAGACTTGAAAACAAGACTTCACCTGGAGAATATGTTTCCAGATTATGGGAGTCTAAATACAATGGGAATGTTTATCAAACGGTATCCGAAATAATTCAACATGTTTGGGATAAAACAAAGAATAATTCACCGCTGCTCTAGATCTTTTCTACAACATTTGTTATATTCAAATTTTCTATCTTTTTGTTCAGTTAAATTTACATCTAATTCATTTAACAAAATTTTAATAGATAATAATGTGTGTTAAAAGAGTCAACTAGGGTATGGGAACAAGGAAGGTTTTTTAATTATTGTGGTTTATTGGGAGACAGATGAATTAATTGGATAATTTGTTAGTTCCCGCATCCTTGACAGAAGATCAAATGAACGATTTAATATCCGACTTGCAGATTTTAATAAGGCAGCCAAGCGTATCTGCCACTAATCAAGGGTTAGAAGAGTGCGCGATTCTCTTGTCAAATATGATGAAAAATGCCGGAATACAAACAGAGGTTTTATTCTTAGATTTAGAAGAACAAGTCGAAAATAGAACTATCCGCCGAATTCCTCCAGTTGTTTATGGTGAGGTTAAATCAAAATCCAATCCCAGCGGAAAGACATTATTGTTTTACAATCATTATGATGTTCAGCCAGTGGATCCAATCGAAAAGTGGAACGAGGATCCTTTTAGTGGGAAAGTAATAGGCAATCTCATTTACGGTCGAGGGTCCTCGGATGATAAAGGAGAACTAATCACTAGAATAAAGGCCGTAGAATATTTTTTGCGAGAGACTGGGGATGTTCCTTGTAACGTAAAATTCCTGGTGGAAGGTGAGGAGGAGATTGGAAGTCCAAACTTGATAAAATCTGTTCAGAGGTATAAGGAAAAATTCAAATCTGATTTGGTAATGTGGGAAAGCGGTTATATTGATAAAGATGATAGAGCAATAATTTCGTTGGGTCAAAAGGGAATTCTCAATGTAGAAATTAAGGTACATGGACCAAGTAGGGACGTTCATTCTAGTTTAGCAGTCGCAATAGAGAGCCCTGCTTGGAGATTAGTCTACTTATTGTCATTGTTATATAACGCCAATGATGGGAAAATTCTAATTAAAGGATGGTACGACGAGGTTATACCTTTGACTGAAAAAGAATTACAATTAATAGCAAATGAGCCTTTCAATGAGGAGGCATTTAAAAAGGAATATGGTATATCAAGTTTCATACATGGACAATCTTCTTACGAGATAAAGAAAGCCCTAGCGACAGAACCTTCTTGCAATATTTCCGGGCTGGTTACAGGATATACCAGTAAAGGAGTAAAAACAATACTTCCCTCAACTGCTACCGTCAAGATAGATTTTAGGTTAGTGCCAAATATGGATCCAAAAATACAGTTCAATAAATTGGTAAAGTACTTGAGATCAAAAGGTTATTCAGAAAACGAAGTTACTATAAACTATCTGAGCGGTGAGCCCTCATTTAGAACACCACTGAATAATGAGTATGTAAAATTAATTGTAGATTCTGCATCAAAGATATTTAACGGCGTAGTTTTGAATGTCTCCTCTTCGGGTACTGGGCCTATGTATGTTTTTAAAGATATCTTAAACGTAGATTCGATATGCGTTGGTAGTACGATTTTACCAAATAAAATGCATTCACCAAATGAATTCACTAATCTTGACCTCTTAAAAAAAGGCACAAGGTGCTTTATTGAAATCATAAAGAATTTTTCGCGGTATTAGGACTGAGGCAGAGATCAATCATTTTATTAGTGACTGAATCTATAATCGAATTCAGTCCCATAGAATCAAGCATGTTCACTAATGATGAACTACATTCTAAAAGAAATTATCAAATAAAAAGATAAATACAGTAGAAATATAGAAATTTTGTGCGAAATTTAGTCATAATTGTTATAGGAATAATATTATTTTCTGCATTATCTATTCCCAATGCCTATGCTGTATTTCATCGAGAGGACTTTCTGATAACTAATATGGGCCTAAATAACGGAGTTCCTTTCATGGAATTACAAGGTCAGCCTGGTAGATCATTTTCAGTAGATGGCGGTGATGAGAATTACTATGCATATACATTTGTAACCGATAAAGATATTTTTGCAGCAACCGTTTCTTTGGATAGGGACGGAGATAAACCATACTATGGGGTTGATCGTTTTGATATCAAGAAATTCCAAATAGGAGAATGTGTTAACCACAAGACCGCAACCGGAGAACCGAAATTCACTGGAAAATTAGCCGAGTATATTCCTAAAGAAATAATTTTTACAAATGTATCAGAAGCTTATGCTCTTCAAATTATAGCCGATGACCCAGATGATGATTGCGAGACCGGGGAACATATTTATAAGATATTTTCAAGCAAATGACACTCAAGCGTGC
>JACDCB010000083.1 GCA_013694585.1 Candidatus Nitrosopumilus sp.
GGAATCTTCTGACGTAGATGAAGATGTATCGGGCTGATTCACAACTACTTGGCCAACCATAGTAGGATGGTAAATGCAATAGTAATCAAATTCACCAGCCTCAACAAATTTCAAACTGTAGGATTGATTTGGAATTATAGCATCAGAATCAAATAAAACCCCTTCATCTGGATCACCATCCTGTCCTGAGGTTACCGTATGAGATATTGTATCTCCATTATACCACGTTACTGTTTGTCCTGACTCAATCTCAATCGGTTCTGGCGAATAGGATTCATCACCATCTATTCCCAAAATAACTGCCGAAACGGCCTGAGATGATAGAGTGTCATTTTGAGGAGGGGAGCTTGGAGGGGAGCTTGGCTGAGACTTTGGAACAATGCTATCAGCTATAGGCAATATTCGATAAATTGACCCAGTGTAGCTTAAAATATACAAGTAACCATCTGGACCCACCTGAATATCAGTTATTCCCCCGAAACCTTGTCCAAAGATTAAAGGTTGATTTTCTTTAGGATCGTCTATTTCATTATCTTCTAATAATTCTACATTACCAACATAAGTATCATTTATAAAAATAGCATCTCGTTCTTCATTTAGTGTAAACCTATACAACAAGCCATTATTAATATCACCTACAAACATATTGTTTGCAAATTGATCTCCAAGTTTAAATGAATTTAAGAATTTGAGGGCTGTTACACCAATAGGCAACGGCCACACAAACTTTGGATCAGCATATTGGCCTTTTCCAAAATACACCAAATCTGCTTCTGTGGTACCATGTTCTAATATATCCTCATCCACATAGCCTTGGACTTGAAACCAACCGCTATTAAATCCAGGAAAAACAAGATTTATTTCATCGCCTGCTACTGGTCCATTCTCGGTATCCCATAAATTCCCTGTCAAAGGGTCAAAATCCATACCAAAACTATTTCGAATGCCCATGGCATAATAGACGTTAAGAGGCAACCCTTCACCAAATATTGGATCGCCGGGGTCTACTATGCCACCCTCTTGAGTGATACGAAGTACGCCTCCTAGACCATTCGGGGCTGGCCCATCTATTATATTTTGGGCTTGGGTTCTGTGACCCCCTACTTCTCCTACCATATAGTAGACATTATTGTCAGGACCAATTCGAATTTTACCGCCATTATGCTCTCCTCTTGCATTTGGGGGAATAGCAGTTAAATCAAATAGAAGAACAGGATTTATCAATCTACCATCAACAAATTCATAACGATACAGTCTATTTCCTAATGGATCAACAAGAGCATCAACATCACTTTCATCTACGCCGTTGCCTGATTCAGTATAAGATAGGAAAACATAGGTTTTTCCGTCAGGTTGTTTTGAAATGGCAATTCCTAACAAGCCGCGTTCTATTGCACTTGCTACGGGTACATCAAGTACAGGTTGAGGCATCACAAAGCCATTTGTAACCCGCATCACTTTACCTGTAGTTTTCTCAGTGACTAGAATATCGTTAGGACCCAAAAACGCCATACTGGTAGGAAAGTCCAAACCACCAGCTACTTTTTCAACCGTAAGAGTATCATCATCGACTGTGGGTCCAGTAGGGGACAGAGGGGCTTTAGCATAAGCCCCGTAAGAAACCTGAATATAGGAAGAAGTTATGGTGGAAAGTAAAATCATAGATATAGCGAAAAAAGAAATCAATAGTTTTAGTCCATGAAACATAAGTTAGTCTAATGATATAGAGCAATATTTTAAATTAATTAAGGTTTCGCCATAATCCATCAATGTTAATAACTATAGGGCTTTTTCAAGAGGACGATAAAAAATACCATATCATGAGCAATGCTGAATTCTCAAGGATAAATCGGATTAATAGTTAAATTCATATGATTTATCTAATGGAATTAGGGTCTAATCAACATTTAGCAATTCACACAGACATTTTAATCCCCGTTCTTACAATAATAGCCTTTTTTCAATCGCTGCTAGCCGTAATCCATTCACCAAAATAGATTCCTAGTGCAAATTTGACATAAAATATTCGAGATGAGTCAACAAACTAGATTTAGTCTTGATTCAAATAATAGATCTCATTCTGATCCGAAACAGTCAATCCAGGATGTGGACCACCTCCTATTGCATATATCTTACCATCATATGAGGCAACACCCAATCCGTGTCGTGCGGTGGGCATAGGCAGTTCTTCGGTCCAAGTATCAGTATCAGAATCATAACGTTCATTACTATCAAATGTTCCTCGATTTTGTTCTCCCCCTAATACATAAATTGATCCATTTACTGATGTGGCGGCAATACCACTTCTTTTTGATGGCATGGGTTCGAGATCGGTAGTCCACTCATCTAAAACAGGATTATATTTCTCATTTATATCTACGTTTATTAAAGAACCGGTAAGTCTACCCCCAATCACATAAATATTACCATCAACCACTGCAGATCCAGCATGATGCCTAGCTGTAGGCATTGAAGAGAGGGTCATCCATTCGTTGGCAATCGGATCATACCCTTCTACAACTACGTGAGAATGATCGTAACTATCTCCTCCAATTACATACAATATTCCATTAACGAAATTTGCATTTGACGAACCTCGTGGCGTAGGCATAGGATTACCCAAAGTCCAATTGTTGGTAGCTGGATCATAAATGAACAGATTGTTACTAGGGATCCAATTCCCTGTGTATCCTCCAATCACATAAATTTGACCCCCATAGATGTCTACAGAAGCATGGTGAAGAGGTAAAGGTAGCGACTTGATGTTTTGTACCCAGGTATTATCAGTGGAATTGTACATTTCGACGATATCTGTTATTTTACCGTCTGAAGTAAAACCGCCCATCACATAAACTGCCTCATCCAAATTGGCGGCCGTTACCTCGGTTCTCGGATTTGGCATAGCTGCACCCTCCATCCAAATACCTTTGCCAAAGGGACTCTGTGCTGCGAAAGAGGGATTGGACACATAAACCAAAAAAACAATGAAGGAAAAGATCGACAAGATAAAAACAGAAAATATAACAGGTGTAAGAAAATTGTTCATGTTCATAGTGCAACCATAATAAATATAAGATTGATGACAATTCTCAAGTACTATAACTCCACGATTTGTGACAATAATTAGCGTGGAAAAATTTAGAATCAATGTGCCAAATTCGACACTATTTCGTTAACTGTAAGAACAATTGTGTAATCCATCTCCATTATTTCCATAATAATTGATACCAAATAGGAAGAAGTAGTCATACCTTATGAGGGGTTGCATTCTGAAATTACTAACTAGGCAAAGATCTCAATATCTGAATAGACATATTTCAACTGGTACAAAAAAGAGAAACACATGTTGCAAAAAGCTTATTGAATTAAGAAAAATAAAAAGGATTATTTTTGAAACAATACTTCAGCTTGGTCTAAATTAATATTTATAGCATTGATTAAATCTTGGACAACTGACACTTCAGCTCTATCCTCAATAGCTTTTATCAAATCTTCGCGCATTAATATCTCGGTTGTTTCCTTCAGTTCATGATTAAGTGCATCCAATGGATCTTCCAAGTATTCATAATGTTCCAAGTAAGCAATCCGTGCTGTTTCTTCAGCCCCGTCAAAATCTTGGTCTACGTATTGATTACTGGTTTGATTCAATAAAGTCCTAACTTCATTTATGAGAGTTATGGGATCTTTGCGGGTCTCTTCATTAGAAGTTGAATTGGTTTCACCTTCTTGTCCTAGTACTAAATTTGGGCTTGCCATGAATAATAATATGATGGCAGTTACGATCACGAGAAAGAAAATATCTGATCTATTTGAGGAATTGATATTTTTCCTCAATACATGCTGCATGATCTCAACAATATAATACATATGTTAATTCTCATTATATATAATATAAACATCTAAATGAAAATCAAATAAAGATGGAAAAATGAGAATCACAATAAGATTTAGTTTTTTCACAGGATTTTATAGATCACATTGATACTTTGATTTTAAGAGTTGAGAGTATAATCAAATTGAGATGTGTTTCCCGAATAATGTTCATTACTTTATTTAGGAAAAACAACTTTATCATTTTGATTACCTTTATTATTTCCCTTATCCATTAATGGAATCCCCCATTCTAAACATTTTTTTCGCAAGCATACCTCTTGCAATCAATTATTCTATATTCTTAGCTCCTTATATCCAAACAATTATCAGCAGAATTATTCATAGTTTCTAGCATCATAAGTGATGTCACGATAACTCTTGATATCTCTCCGTCTCCAATAGCAAAAATGATACATGATCGTATAATGCACGTGTAATTTCATCTTTTGTAGTTATTATAATGCCCATAACATGGACATTTAGGAGAATATACCTTGTCAATATTTGACCAATTGTGACCTGATACTATTTAGATTGTAAATTACTCCACTTTTAAGTCGAAGTTTAGCTGCAAATTAATCTTGAATTCATCAAACTTTTTCCCCTAATAGAAAACAATCGTATGTATTATATAGTATTTTAATAAATTAAAGAATGTGAGATGATGGATTACCAGTGACAATGTTAAATGTAAATGGTACTGTACAAAAAACCGCAGAAAATAAAAAGTTTGTATCCATCATTATACC
>JACDCB010000211.1 GCA_013694585.1 Candidatus Nitrosopumilus sp.
ATTATCAACAATGTCAGCAAAGAGGAATTAAAAGTCATATTTAATCCCCAAAGTCAGCTTTCCGCATCGAAGAACATTATAAGAAATATAGTAAATAAAGCGAAACAAATGAACATTTACTAATGGCATCTATAATATTTTTTCAAGGTATTCCTTTCAATTTCGAATACTAGTTCAGAATCACAAAACAGCTTCTTAACTTTTTATGGTATTCCATCATATGTACATGTTGATTTAATAATTTTTATATCAATAGCGGGTAATACAAAATAACATTCATAAGATAGAAAGAGTGATAATTCAAGTTAAATATTAATAAATGGAAAATTAAACAGAACCCAATTTCCATTTGGGGTGGAAAATTGATTTGAATGTAGGCAAGTCGACTAAGAAAGGGACTTTTAATTTGTCCCATTATGATTATGCAAGTTGCTTTTTCATTACATTGTCGTTTGCCTCGATGATCTCAACAGGTATTTTCGCCATCCCGCTAGTATCAGATTTTTTTTCAGATAAGGAATTTGATTGGAATAGAGATTGGACCAACGTACTATTCACTATAACTAGCGCACTGGGTTGTATATGGGGTCTTATGGCACATTCACAGTTTGATATTACTACAAAATTGATAAGGAATACCGGGCATTTGTGTCGTAAACTAGACCCATTCATAGGAGAATATGACTATAATACATTCAATCCGGAAACAAATCAATTAGAAGACGGATATGCTTATCATAGTTTCGTAGATTTTTGGGATAGGGAAAACGACGTACCCCACTGGCTTGATAAAGGAAAATACTGGAAGATATTATTGGAGTTGCGGAAAATAAATAAAAATGTAAGGCTGGAAGTGACAAAGGATGCAAATCTCCCGTTTAAAAGAGGAAAAGGCAACGTAGTAGTGATATTAAAAAAATTCAATCAGGCAGATTCTACCGGAAAGAAAAATGAATCAATCGATAATAAAAATGCAATATTCAGGATTATAATTCCACAATGGCTAGTAATTAACACAGAATATAAAAGATTTAACATTTTCTCTCAAACAGAAATAAATACAATAACAAACATAATTTCAGATGTCAATAAAAACATACCCAAAATAATTGATGAAATAATTTTCAAAGAAAAACCTGTTCTGAAACATTCTGGAAATATTCTGACATCCCTCTCTACATACCTAAACAAAAGTCTCCCCATAAGGATAGCGTATAGCAAAACTAAAGAAATACTTCCAGGTGCTAAAAAGCGTCAAATACAATACACGAATGAAAATCTCTCAAGTGTATCTCTAGATTATCTAATTGAATCTATTTTGTTAAAAGCCAGAACCATAGGTATCGATGAGGAATCATTGACGAAATTGCGTTTATTGACCCAATATCTAAAAAAAGAATATGATAAGCTAGGCTTAGGAGAAGGATCGAGCGAATATCATAATCTACATCATTCTTTAGAGGTCGCCTATATGAGCCTAAACATGTTACCAAAGGAAATTCATGGTTACACCATTACCAAAAGAGACTATGAAATAATGCTAGTTGCAGCATTGTTACATGATTACGATCCGGTGCAAGCCACCTCGCATTATGATTTAAAGTATTCAAGAGTCCCCACAGTAGCAAACACCATAGCAGAAATAAAAAGAAAAAGAATTCATGATGCATATTTTTTGTTAAATAGTGAAGAACTAATCAGATTTTTTAGAAAATATGAGTCTCCTTTAGTACATGCACAAGAATTTGCTACTGCTCATCCAGAAATGCTAAATGGTAAAGAAGCTAAGATAGAAAGCAAAATAGTTGAAGCATTAATCTGGAGAACAGACTATCCCTTTAATGAAAATGCCTATAACAACTTTAATCAGTTGCTAAAAGAAATAGATGACCCAGATTTTTCCGCAGAGAAAATCAACCTAATTGCAGAAATTCTATCATTAGCTGATCTATCAGTAACCTATCTTAGTTCTGATCCCCTCTTAGCATGGAACAGAGTGGTAAAATTGTACGAAGAACTAGATTTTCCGTTGGTAGAAGCTGTTTCTAGAACTGACAGATTCTTGTCTTTATTTTCAGAAGGTTCATTATTTAAAGACATAATATCCAGAAAAAACTTTCCAGATGTTTTCAGACAAAAATGGGATAATGTATATCAATTTTTTCACGAGGGAAATCCATCAAACAAAATAAATAATCTAATTTTGGATGCTAAAACCAAATATGAAAAAATTAACATGGATGTGTCGACCAGTAATTGTGACTATTTAATTAACACTGCTCTTCAAAATAAGAACGAATATTATATAGGAATTGTAAAAGATAAAGAAGAAATAATAAATACACAAGCAAAATTATCAGGGCTTCAAATAGAGAATTTAGAGATTCTTCCAGGCAACCCTGATAACATTCTCCCTTTCATAAAAGATAAATTCGTCGATAATTTCATTATCACAATCTTTTGTGATAATTCTGAAAAAAGAGTCAATAAAGAAAGGATACTAAAAAATCTACTTCATTCTTACAAGTCTAAATTAAGCCAAGATGGAACTATACAAATTATTGTGGAAAATGAACAGGATTTTAGAAAAATAATGTCATTAATCCCCGAGCATGGCTTCAAAATAATTAGCACATCCAATAAGGTTACATTAGGAGCACTGAATTCAGATAAATCTAAACGCACTAATCACGCTAAAAATGTCAAAATAATAACTATTCAAAAGCTGCAGAACAATAACAATAATATACAAAAATGAGCCTATAAAAAAAAGAAATAATAAAGAAAGAAAACATCCAAATATAATATAATTTTGGTCTATATTAAAAAATTAGATGTTTTTGGATTTAAATCGTTTGGATCAAAGAACATTTCACTAAATTTTCAAAAAGGTCTAATAGCTGTAACTGGACCAAATGGATCGGGCAAAAGCAATATTCTTGATGCCATCATATTTGCTTTAGGAGAGAACAGTCCAAAAGCCCTTCGTGTAGACAAATTTCAATCACTTTTTCATGACAGTAGTTCAAATGATAATTCCCATAAAATAGTTAAAGTCAGCGTAACTTTTGACAATGAAGATAGAGGAATTCCCGTGGATGACAATCTTGTTACCATAACAAGAGAAATGTCTGGAGTCAACACTGGAGAAAGTCAATACTATTTGAATAAAAAGAAAGTATCGAGAAATAACATCTTGGAACTATTAGAGATAGTGGTCGCGTCGCCTAATAAACTGAACATAGTACAACAAGGGATGATTACTAGAATATCAGAACTAAATTCAGATGAAAGGAGAAAAATAATTGAAGATATAGTAGGATTATCATATTTTGATGAAAAGAAAGATCAGGCCTATAAACAACTCGAGGAATCAGATAGAAGGCTTGAAATAGCATTGGCTAAAATGGACGAAGTGAGAAATAGGATTGATGAGTTAGAAGGAGAGAGAAACGATCAACATAGATATTTGCAAATAGAATCAGAGATTAACCGGCTAAAATCGATAAAACTATCTGGAAGCTTAAATAATCTAACTAAAAACATATCAGAATTCAATGAAGAGCAAAAATTTAAGGAAATTAAAAGTCAAGAGGTTTCAAAAAAACTAGAAGAAGTAACTACACAAACCGAAAACCTTAGCCAAGAGAAAAAGCAATTTTTGGTTCAGGCCAATTCTGCGAGCAGTGAAAGAATAAAAAATGAGAAAAGACTATCAACAGTAGCATATGAATATGAAAGAAATAGAGCTACGATAAAAGAGGCAGAACATTATTTTGATCAATTAAATCAAAAGGAGAAAACCAATGAGATCGAACAAAAAACCTTTAGAGAAAAAGAGATCGAA
>JACDCB010000096.1 GCA_013694585.1 Candidatus Nitrosopumilus sp.
TCCTCATCCTCAATAGGGATTGAATAACTGATGGAGGATCTCAAAAAGTATTGTTGATGAGACTCTGATCAATTTAGGTCATAGAGAATACGTTTGGTTTTTGCCCGGCTGATATCGAGTCTCAAAACAGTCAAGTCCTTGAACTATCAAAAACTAGAGAAAGGAACGTGTTTGTTGCCGCAAAGTTTTTTGCGGGTTAAGTGTTCATATAAAACATAAAGTATCAACAAACGATCAAGGAGAGAAAATGATACCTTCAGGTTTGTAGATTTCTTGGACCGTAACACCAGATTCCTTCCCAAATGGAAAAAAGTTTGGTTTAGAGTAAATGTACCACGGTACAATATATCAGCGTCAGAACTGGAGAATGTTTATACACTACTCTCATTATAGAAAAAAGAGCTATAATCTAAATCACTTACAGAATAAGCTAATGTTTTTTGTACACTATTATAGCGGTGAATTTATGACCCAAATAGTTCTCTATCTTGGATACTACTAGCCGTTCGGGCAACCACTTCTGAAAGTGCTGGGTGTATGTGTATCGTATTGGTAATGCTATCTATTGTACCATTGCCCGTTCTCATAGCCACTAGTACCTCATGGATTAAAATTGAAGAATCAGTTCCTATAATATGACATCCCAAAATGCTTCTATTTTTTGGGTCGACAAGAAATTTAACAAATCCTTCTTTATCTTCTATTGCTTGACCCATTCCAGTATGAATATATGGATATGTAGATTTTACATAATCAATACCTTTCTTTCTCAATTCCTGTTCTGTAAATCCTACTCCCGATATTTGAGGCGAAGTAAATATCGCGTGAGGCATAGCGGCATAGTTTACCGGGTTTTTATTGTCAGTATGAAGAATATTATTAAAAGCGTACTGTGCTTCAAGATTAGCACTGTGTTTAAATTGATATCTTCCTACCACATCACCTAATGCAAAAATTCCTTTCACATTGGTCTCAAGATATTCATCTACGTTGATAAAACCGCTTTCATTAACCTTTACTCCAGTTTCATCCAAATTCAACTTGGATGTATTAGGAACCCTTCCTACAGAAAGTAGTATTTGATCAGAATCGATTTCTAATCTTTTTCCTGATGAATTTTTTGCTACCACTTTGAAAGATCTTTTGGTATCATTACTCTCATTACTACCATTATTATTCGATATGGATTCCGCCGTATATCCTAGATATACATTATATTTTTTTGAAAAGATTTCGGTAAACTTTTGAGAAATCTCCTCATCTTCGCTTGGTATTAGCACATTATTACGCTGAATTATGTGTATCTCCGTGCCAAGACTACCGAAAAAGTGTGCCAGCTCACATGCTATGTATCCTCCTCCTATAAGTATCAGTTTACGGGGTTGCTTTTTGAGACGTAATGCTTCATCACTAGTAATATAGTTGGATTCCAAAAGACCCATTATTTTTGGAATGCGTGGCTGACTGCCTACGGCGACGAGTATTTTTTCTGCGGTTATTATCTGATCCTTTTCATCATTGCGAGTTCTAATTGCAATTCTTTTATCTCCCACAAATCTACATTCTCCAGCAAACAGTTTTGGATTTTCTGATTCTTTTAATGCATTATTTATGCTATCTGAATCTGAATCGGTAATTCCATTTACTCTTTTCATTATTTTATTAAAATCAACAGAAAATCCTTTAACATCTATACCAAAAACATAGGCTTTTTTTATCGTTTCAATTATATCAGCACTATGTATAAGAAGCTTTGACGGTATACATCCCCTGTTAAGACATGTACCACCCATTTTGTCTTTTTCTATTATCGCTACTTTAAGACCACGTTCTGCGGCAGCACTTGCAACATCTAAACCCGAACCAGAACCTATAACTATAATATCAAAAGTATTTGGTACATTATTCATCTTATTTTTGATCATCTGATGGTGATATTAAGAATTATCTTTAAACGTTAGAAAACGAATTGAAATCTAAATGATATGAAGTTACTTATTTGTCTTAAAATCTTAATTTGTGAGTAAAAAAGTATATAATAAAATTATTTGTTATGTTCTTTCCTTCCGTGCTCTTCCATTTCTTGTTGTGAACTAAAAGAAGTTCCACATGCTTCACATCTAAATTTGCCGTTGTTTGATGACATTAATTCTTTTTAAGTATTATAACTTATATCGATTGTCTTTATCGGTTGAATTTTTAGTATAACCGTTAAATTTTTATTTAATGTTTAAAATGATTATTTGATTTGGCTGATTCAAGAAAAAAATCAAACATCCTAATAACAATCCTATAGTAAAGATGGATGATTAATAGTCATGAATTGTCTTTTTCTGGAATAATTTACTAATATTCACTTAGATTAGAACTCGCGATCTCTCGAGGATAAGCG
>JACDCB010000118.1 GCA_013694585.1 Candidatus Nitrosopumilus sp.
AACCGGATTTTTCAGATGGAAATGTAAGTTATAATCCAGATGGGACACTAAATAGGGCAGAAACTAAAACCATTTTGGGACATCATAGCGCAATTGCATCACAAGCTGCATTTTATGCTAAAGTAAAATATGGCGCCCGTATATCTATTGGAACTATGGGTCCGCCAATGGCAGAGATTGCTCTTAATGAATCATTATTATTATCTGATGCTGAAGAACTACATCTATACAGCGACAGATCGTTTGCAGGTGCAGATACACTTTCTACTGCAGAGGTTTTAAAAACAGGGATATCCAAGATAAATGATGGAAAACCAATGGATATTGTATTTTCAGGATATAGAGCATCAGATGGTGAAACCGGTCAGACCGGTCCTCAAACTGCTTGGAAATTGGGTTATACTTTCTTGGGTAATGTTATTAGCTATGAGATAGATATTGAAAAACAAGTTATAACTGCTTTACGCCTTGTTTCATATGGAACTTATAACCTAATAGAACAAATACAGGCACCTTTACCGGTTTTTATTGCTGTAGATCCATCTTACAAATCTCCTTTCATTACCGTTTCTCAAAGATTAAGAGCATCAAGATATCAAAAAGAAGCCAGGATAAGATCGGAGAATTATAAATCTTGTTTGAAAGTATTTAGTGCAAAAGAATTGGGAGTTGATCCTAAATTAGTAGGGTTGCCTGGTTCACCTACAATTGTATACAAAGTGGAAAAAATTCCCAAGATAAAATCAAATAGGAGTGCAGAGACCATTGAGAATATTGATCCAGGTAGAATCTCCAACATTCTTGAGAAAATCCATGAAACAATTGGATGAACAGTGTGTGTATGTGTGTGAGTATGAGTGAGTGAGTGTATGTGAACAGAATGAATGAAAATATGAACAAGGCTATAGATCGAACTGCTTTGACGCAGAAGGAGGAGGAGGTTGACAGTGTCAATAAAAAGAATGAGACTAGTAAATACAGAAACTTGTATGTTATTATCGAGCAGGTAGATGGAACTATTATTCCTGTTGGCCTTGAAATGTTATCTGAAGCAAGGAGGCTTATCAATGATTTTAATAAAAAATATTCACTAAACGAAAAGGTGATTGCAGTAATTCTAGGTAATGGTATTAAACATTTATGCATGGAATTAATTTATTATGGGGCAGACGCTGTCATTTATGCAGACGACCCAAAACTGAATTATCATATAAATAAGACATATACAAAAATGATTGTTCAAATAGCAACCGATGCAAAATGTATTGAAAAGATATCGCCAGAATATTCTAAAGAGTTTAAACGACCTAGATACATGTTCTTTGCTGCTGATAGTACTGGAAGACACTTGTCATCCACAGTTCTAGCAGAGCTTGGATCTGGATTGGCGTCTGATATTAATAAACTTGTAATAGAGGATATCGACTTTAGACATGAACATAAGACAAAAGGACAAATGCTAACTTATGAAAAAACACTATTGATGTATAGACCCGATTTCTCCGGATTTCTTTGGACCACTATTCTTTGTCTAGATAACAAAAATCCTGATATAAAGAGGGATTATCATCCTCAGGCATGCAGTATTATTCCAGGTGTATTTGAACCATTAGAAAAAGATATGTCTCGAACAGGAATAATTGAAGAATATATTCCAGAATTTGATGTAAAAGATCTTGATATTAAAATTCTAAGTAGAAATGTTCTTAAAGACATGATCGATTTTAGCAGCTTTAAAACAATAATAAGTTTTGGAAGGGGTATAAAAGAATCTCCAGAAGAGAACATAAGGTTAATCGAAAAACTTGCAAAATTATTAAACGCTGAAATTGGTATTTCTTTGCCCATTTCAAAAAAACCATTTAAATTAAGTGACAAAATGAATTCACTATATATTACTCCAGAAAGAGTAATAGGCACGAGCGGTCAAAAAGTCGAACCAACTATTTATATTGCATTAGGAATTAGCGGGGCCACTCAACATTTAGCAGGCATGAAAAATTCTGGATTTATCATAGCAGTAAACCCGGATGAAAACGCTCCGATAAGAAATGAATGCGATGTTTTCATTAAAGGAAGAATAGAGGATGTTTTGCCAATCATGATAGAAGAGCTTGAGAGGGAAAAAATGACACAAATAAAGGAAGGAGGTAGTACCGTACTTGGAACAGTTTGATGTTGTAATAATTGGCGGAGGTTCTGCAGGTTTAGCTGCATTAAAACAACTATCCTCTATGGGCATTCAGTCAGTATTGATAGAAGCTGGTTCTACTGTAGGAACAAAGAACGTTTCAGGTGGGATACTTTATTCAAAAAATCCTCAAACTGGTAAGGTTTATAATGTTGATGAAATATTTGAAAATTTTCTAGAAGAAAAACCCTGGGAAAGACAAATTACAAAATATGTCCTAAATTGTGTATCGAAAGACAAAGTCCTGTCAATCGATTTGACAGATTCCCATGAATATCAATCTAATTTTGGTTGTTCTGTGTTATTAAATAAATTAAACTCCTGGTTTGCCAAACAATCTTTGGAGGCTGCAGAAAAAAATGGTGGAGGCATCATAAGTGGAGTTCATGTTAGAAATATCATCTGGGATGATGAAAAAGGCAAAACAATTATCCAAACCGATGAGTTAGATGATTTTGAAGCTAAAGCGATCATCGCTTCTGACGGAGTAAATTCAGAGATTGCAGAAATGACGGGAGCACGAGAAAAATTTTCGCCGCCAGGATTATATCAAGGAGTAAAGGTTGTAATTAAACTACCCGAAGAAATAATAGAAGAAAGATTTAATCTAAGTCCTGGGGAAGGAACCGCCCATATTTTTGCTGGTGATGTAACCCTCGATCACATAGGGGGAGGTTTTTTATACACTAATATTGATTCTTTATCCGTAGGGGTTGTATGTCATTATGACTCTTTGATTTCAAATCCAACAGAGCCAAACAATCTTGTAAACGCACTACTTAATAATCCATTTGTCAAAGAATATATCAAAGACGAAGTAGCTCTGGAACCCTATCCAGACAAAAACTTGTCTAAGATGGAACAATTACGCATAAAATTTGCAGTCAATAAACTGATAAAAAGGTGGGAAAAATTGAGATTTGATTATTATTCTCATGAGGGGAAAAAAAGATTTCTTGAGAATAATGAATTTAATTCTATTGAAGATTTAAAGTCAAAAATAGATGATATTCACAAGGAATTACTTGAAAAATATAATACAAGATTTGAAACAGACTATGTAGAATTAGAGTATAGTACTAAATTAATTCCGGATGGAAAACGCTGTAGAATGAAAAAACCCTATTTCAAAAACATATTATTCATCGGCGATGCTGCAGGAAGAGGTCTATTCATTGGCCCACGAATCGAGGGATTGAATATAGGAATAGATGATGCAGCAAGAGCATCTAATGCAATAAAACAAGCTATGGAGAAAAATAATCTTGATATTACATCAAACTATTTGGGTGATCTTTATTCACAGTCTGTACAACAAAGTCCGTATACAACGGACATGGAAAGAATAGACAAGTATTATATAAAAACAATAATCGATGCTGCAGGCAAGAGAATTCCACCACAAAAAATAGGAAAATATGGATTACTTTTTAAATTGTTTCTAAACAACAAATTAAGAAATATTTCTATCGACATTGTTAACAAAATAGGATATAATAATATGTTATCAATAATAGAATCAGAAGAGACATACATACGTACTCCAATAAAAATCGCCGAAAAACTCGGGTCAAAAACCACCTCTGAATATTCCATATCTATTCCAGAATTATCTCAAAGGATATCGAGTTTAAGTTACAATGATGATCCACAAAGTCATATTAAAATAACAAATTCAAGGAGCGAATTTATGAAAAAAATGGTTACACTTTGTCCAACTAAATGCTACAGTCTTGAAGGAGAAGACGTAGTTTTACAGCATGAGGGTTGCATAGAATGCGGTACATGTTCGCCAGAGACAGAATGGAGACATCCCAGAGGTGAAAAAGGGATACAATTCAAGTATGGATAAATGGATCTTTCCTCTCTACTACATCTTAGATAATGAATTTCGTTACCTAATCCATAATTATATTATATTATATTCTTATTAAAATATTAATCCCTGTCTAGCGATGGATAATATTATTTTTGACATTTTCCATTTATCAATGCTTTATTAGCTAGGCAAATAAAATCATTATAGTAACTTTGTAATGGCTTTAACTGGATAGGGAATTAATCTACGAAAACGCTTGAGTATACAGGTCATACCAAGAAAGTAAAGCTATTTTTCACTTGTAAAATATGAGATCTAACATGTGTGATATTTTAGGACATTTTTTGACTAATTATTTAACAATTGATACATAAATGATACATTTATTTATCAATTGTAAATAAAAATGGAAGACAAGTTTATCTTTTTTAACGTAGTCATATAAAGATGCAAGTAGAAAAAATTTATAAAAATTCTGAAATGGATGTGGTAAATGAATTAAAAAGATCTGGAATAAAATGGGTACGGCTGAATTTTTGCGATCCTTTTGGATTTCTTCATCAAATATCTGTAAACAGCAGTGAAATTACAGAGGATGCATTTAAGCAGGGATTACCCAGACTGGATGGTAGTTCCATAAAAGGATTTAAAGAGATATATGAATCAGACATGCTACTCAAACCAGACCCTTCTACTTTTGCAATCTTGCCAGATTATTTTGACAAGAATAATCACAACAAAAAAAATTATGCTTATCCTTCAATGGCTGCACGTATGTTTGTTGATATTTATGATGGATATGGCGGAAGAAGATATTCCAGAGATTGCAGATATATATCTCAAAAAGCCGAAGTATTCTTAAAGAGCAAAGGTTTTGAGAAAAGCTATTGGGGACCTGAATTAGAATTTTTTATATTTAATAAAATATCTCTTCTTCCAAATCCTATGTCTTCAGTAAATTGTTCTGGTGGATCAGGATACTCGATAGAATCTGGAGAAGCACCATGGAATTCTTCAAGTGGTAACGAATATACTATTCCATTTAAAGGAGGATATTTCCCTGCACCTCCGGCCGACAGTTTAACGGATTTAAGAGACGAAGTTTCAGAAACACTCCAAGAATTTTTTGGAATAAGAGTTGATGCACATCATCATGAGGTTGCGACAGCTGGACAATGCGAAATTCAAATGGTGTATGACGAACTTACTAGAATGGCCGATAATGTAGTTACCTATAAGAAGACCGTAAAAGAAGTTGCTGCTAAACGTGAAATGATTGCCAACTTTATGCCTAAACCAGTAGCACTTGATAATGGTTCAGGTATGCACGTAAGCCAGAGTTTATGGACAAAAAAGAAATATGGGCATGATGCAAACATGTTTTTTGATCCTTCTGATGATTACGCAGAACTGAGTCAAACAGCGCTTTACTATATTGGAGGGTTAATTGATCACGCCAAGTCACTTTGTGCTTTAACAAATCCCACCACTAATTCATACCGAAGATTAGTCCCTGGATTCGAGGCCCCAATAAATGTAGCATGGAGTAAAATGAATAGATCAGCTAGCATAAGAATTCCGGCTCATTATAAAAATATGGAGAAGCAAAAAAGAATAGAGTATAGGACACCTGATCCTAGTTCAAACATTTACCTTGTAGAGTCTGCATTGTTGCTAGCGGGTCTTGATGGAATCAACAAAAAAATATCTCCTCCAGACCACGTAGATAAAGATATATACAAACTTACAGAGCAAGAAAAGAGAGAGTATGGAATTAGAAAATTGCCTACATCTTTATTAGACGCTATCGAGTCCCTTGAATCTGATACTGATTTCTTGAATCCTGCATTTGCAAACGATTTCATTGAAATGTATTGTCAGATTAAAAAGGATGAATATACAACAGTTGCCGCAATACCTTCGCCAAGAGAATTCTATATGTATGGGAATGTTTAGGTTAACACATGTCTTATCCTAAAGATATATTAGAACTCAAAAGAAATCTTCTAAAAGAAGCTTCTTCTTCAATTGTTACCAAGTATGATAACTTCAACTCTTTATATTACGATCAGTCAAAAATCATTCTAGATGCCAGAAAAGCATCTGATGGTCTTATTCCTTATTCGGGACTAGGTGCTAATTCAACAAATGATTATTTTTCGTCTATCGATCTCATAGGTGGAAATCTTAAAACAGATGTTGATCATAGTAATGTAGATCTATCCTTAACTATTGGAGGACATTATTCAAACAAAAAAATAACCACAGATATCCCGTTTTTTATTTCTGGTATGAGCTATGGTTCATTAAAGCTTCCTGCAAAAATAGCATTGCA
>JACDCB010000140.1 GCA_013694585.1 Candidatus Nitrosopumilus sp.
GAACCATCACCTGCACCAGTGCTGTCAGAAGAACCATCACCTGCACCAGTGCTGTCAGAAGAACCTTGGCCTGCAGAAATACTTCCGCTATTATCCTGGCTCTGTAAAGCTACATTGTTACTTGAACCAAGTTCATTAACTACACCTCCAATACTAATCTGCTTATCTGAAGATACACTCTCTGACCCTATTTGTTCTGGACTGATAGACTCCACATCCTTTTGAATCGGAGATTCAGTTTCTGTTTGATCTATTGATTCAACTTTTGATGCATTAGAGCTAAGGTTTGGTAGATTACTTCCATGACATAAGCCATTAGGTATTGAAACGCTGCAATTATTATGATTATATTCATTATTGTTTATATTTATTGGTAATCCATTTGCGTTATTGATACCTATTTCGTTACCTTGTATCAAATTGTTAAAGGTAGCGCTATTATTATTGCTTTGAGCATCGACGAATATGCCGTTCAAAGAGTCTTGAATGATATTCAAATTAATATCATTATTGTCGGAGTCCACTAACGCCGTACCAGCCAAATCGTTTGATTTAAACAGGTTTGTATCTATGCTTGAATCTGAGGAAGAATAAGTAACAATCCCCATACTATTGTTAGTTAATCTGTTGTCTTTGATAGTAGATTTGGTAGAACTTGTAACAAACACTCCAACGTGATTCTCCGACAGGTCTACTGCAGATATACTATTGTCTTCTCCAGCTGTCGATAATATTCCTGCTTGAAAGTCTAAAACTTTGCCAGGACCTTAAACAGTAACGTTCTTAGTATGGGTAAGCATTATTCCTATTTTTGAACTATCCTGACTTGGACCGGTTACTGTAAAGCCATTCAAATCAATTGTAATGTCATTACCACCCACGAGTAGTCCGTCAGTCTTACAATCAAGATTAGAAGTCAATACTACACTCTCATCAATTACTTGTCCACAGGAAATGCTAGTAATACTTGGTTCACGGTTTTCCAAATAATTATCCGTTATAGGCTTGTCAATTTGATTACTTTCCTCAGTATTGGAACAAATATCGTAATTTGCGGTGTTTCCCGACTTGCTGCTGTCATCGTTTACGCTTGCAAGTTTATTTTGCCCAGCTTGTGATGGTGGAGGTGTTATTACCTTGCCTGTTTTACCACTAGGTTTGGTATCAGGATTTGCAGTTCCTTTACTATCAACTGACTTGCTGCTGTCATCGTTTACGCTTGCAAGTTTCTCTTGGCCAGCTCGTGAAGCTTCAGAATTTTTATTTTCACTACATATGATATCACGTAGGGAATCAAGAGATTTGTCATCATAATACTGCGCTGCTACACTATTATTTGATAAAATAGTGGATGTATTAAAAGTAAGTAATAATACAAGAATTATAACTGGAATTACACTTATCTTCTTATTTGTCAATATCCTCTAAAGTTTCTTTCAAAATATATCGATTTTCAGTATTACTAATTAGAAAGAGTCACATGGTTTTTAATGATAGATTGTTCTTTAGGTAATTATATTACGAAACATATTGCGTTATTGTTGTACACACTTTTCTAATAGGATCCTCCAGGGGGAAAATTATGTTAACAGCACCTTACTATTTTAAGAAGATTACTCTGCAATTGAGATTATCATTTAGATATTTCTGATAGTGCTAGCAGATCTTTTTAATCTGGTATTCTCAATAGACTCGGTTGTCTGAATTATCTAAATGAGATGTGGAATCAACTACAGTAAAAAAAATCCTGCAAGCGCCCCAATTTACTACTCATGTCCAATCAAACAGATGAATAAAGTATAGACAGATCAGTAGCAGATTTATTATTTAAATATCTAGAATGTTTCTTCTTTTTAGAAAATATACTTAATATCTATGGAATATAGTTATGGTAATGATTGCCAAGTAATAGAATTCCATTAGGTGAATAAATAAATGAATAGAGTCACTGAGTTGACCTTTTAATTTTAGACAATACTCTAATCTTTACATTGTAAATTGGATCCCCATCTTGTAAATAAAGGTCTGACTTTTTAATCCCGGCAACAGTATTTTTCAATCTTACGCGAGTATTATCATCTAACAGGTACTCATTCCATTTTTCCGATGTTGTAGAGAAGGCTATTTCTTTATTATAAGAAGATTCCATATCCTCCTTGGTATGTAATTTCTTATGTGGGGGCCCGGTTGCTTTATCTGAAAATATGAAAGATTGGATTGACTGAAAATTAAATTCATATTCTTTTGATGGATTCGTCTTTGATTTTTTCACCCCGGTTAACACTACCCTACTTTTGAGTTTTGTATCATCACTTAAGAGGTATGAATCCCAATACTCCTTTATTACCTTAAAATCCAGTGTAACAAAATCACTCATTTATCTTAAATCTCTTCAAAGCATATTTTAATCAATCCGACCAACCCATGTAATCTTGATAAAAGAATCTGAAAAGAAAGAGCGATCTAGATATTGTCAGCATCCATATTTCAAGTACCATCATTTTTTTAGGCAATTAATGACATGAGGATTTAAAGGACGATACCAACAATTGAAGAATTTTTTTGAATAAACAAATGTCAAAAATATATAAAATTTGATACCATAAATTGTTGATACCAAAGTATCTAAAAACTGAAATGGATTTGTACTCCATATTATGAAAGATGAAAAGAAATACTAATTTTGAGTTTTTTATTATTTCTTTGACTGGATTTTCCGTATTTTTGATATTGTTTCAATATTTTTATGATCCTCTTGGTCAAGTTTTAATTGCTGTATTTGTATTTGATTTCATAGTATCTATTATTTTGGCATTTGACTTTGCCATAAGAATAAAAAAGTCAAAACAAGGATACAAATATTTTTTAACTCATTTGTACGAAATTCCCGCTTTAATACCATTGTACACTCTAACCTTACTAGAAGCAAACACCGCATACGGAGCGGGCTTTAAAAGTTTGAGGCTTATTCAGATTTTTAAGTTCATGTATATTTTATCAAGAACTATGATAATGATGGATGAAATCCGAAATAGACTTGTTTATGTTGTTTTACTATCTATGATTACAGTTACAGCGGGTGCATTTACCATTTATGTTGTGGAACATAATGCGCCAGATTCAAAGATAACCAACCTTGGTGACGCTTTTTGGTGGGCGGTGGTTACAGTTACTACAGTTGGATATG
>JACDCB010000146.1 GCA_013694585.1 Candidatus Nitrosopumilus sp.
CCTCAATACCGTGTCTTTTTGCGTTCTCTAAAAGTTCTTGCTCAGTTTCACCATACATTGTATGAGTGCAAACAGGATCGCCTGCATCCTTACAGTTTAAACTTAATGTCATGATTTATAGATATTAAATAATGTAATAAAGTTATCCTAAATATTCTCAATAAATGGTGAAACAAGCCTTTATTAATAAATAATTTCAACTTGCAATACATATTTTGTATATCTATAATATACTACGACAACAAATAGCACCAAATTTGTTGTATGACTTTTAAAACAAGTCTCTGAAGACACAACAGGTTGTCCTTTTTAACGACCGAAGAGATGCTTAAGAATACAAGAGAGAATATAAAATCAGAAGAGAATAAATGTTCCTAGAATGAGTTTCAATATTGTATTATTGAGGATGGAATTATTGAGTGGTTGATTTTGGTCAAATTTGTTTCAAATATCTCCGAACAACATACCATAAGGAACTTAATCCCACCGAACTAGCTCGCTATTTTAGTAACAATATGTACTAGTTAACCCATTTTTAGAAGAATTTTTTTAGTATTTCCAATTATTAATCATAATTGACCTCTAGTCGTATGAAGAAATATTATTGACTTAGTGGTTTTGGTTTCTCAACAACTACATTGCCTTGTACATTAACTAAATATATAGGATCACCATAGAGATCAAATTTTGATGTTTTTGATACTTTAGTTACCATTGGCTGTACCTTTATATTTGCCCCATCATCAACAACATATTCGTTCCAATCTTGAGTTATAGTTGTATAACGAACATCATGTGTTATCGATTGTTGTAATTCGGGAGGGGTATAAGCTTTAGAATCTGGTTGACCTCGCTCATTTGATAACACCACAATTATATTTTGGATATCAATATTGTAATCGGCATTTTTTTTTCGAATTTTAGTGGCTATTAATTTAATCTTTAGAATGGAGTCGTCCGATAAATCATATCTACACCAATCTTCCCTTGAAACCGTAAAGTCTAATGGCGGTCTTAAGAAACTGTCCATTTATTTTTATGGTTATTTGGTTATTATTAAATTCATGGACTAGATTGGATAATTTGTGTTATTATTGTATATTTCTATCGAACCCGCGTCATTATGGTCTTTTTATTCCACACTTCGTAATATATCCGCATAATAAATGACTGAATCCGTTAATGGTTTGAGGGAAATAAACCAGAATTAGATAATAACATTCATAATCTTAATGACAGCAGTCCTTTAACATCTTTTTTACATGCGCTGAAATTTTCGGAATCAGAGACCATATCTAGCAAGAATGAAAAAATTTTTCGATTATAGTGACCTTGAGATATACATTGCAATAATAAACAAAGACAATTTCAGAGATTCCTCTCGGATAGGTATTTAACTTTTAGTTAACCCTATTTATGTCTGATAAATCCTTATTATATATGATTTGAGTTTCGATATATATGGGAAGTAATATTACAGGGTTTGCAATCGAAAACACACCTCTTTTCAGTATTTGTTGCTTTTGATATTATTGTTATTATTAGTATGTTACTATTAATATTACTATTTGTACCTTCAACTTTCTTTTCCAAGACTTTTGCTGCATCGCCTGCTTTTGATGAAGTTTTAATTCCTGATAGACAAATCGGTAATCAAACGGATGACTGGGTTCAAACTTATGGTAATGGCAGTACTCATTTGAGGTCTGACTATGCAAACCTACTTGCGGTAAATTATTTTAGTGATGGAAAAACTCTGGATACTACATTTTGGTTAGCATCAAATTCGGAAAACACTTCCATATACAGTCAGCCTCTCAAACATATTAGGTATGGCATGCTTATTGCTATTGTTACATTGCCTGAAAATTCAGGATATAACGGAGCCAACTACGACTTTTATGTAGAAGAAGTTAATGGGAAATGGATCAAATATCTTTACCAATTATCATCTACAGGCACCCGTGCGCTTGTAGACTCTAAGATAAACTATACTGAATCTTTTGGTGGCCCTGCAATCAGGCCGGGATATGCTAACCTGCGATTAGATCTTAATTCCATACATTCTCCTAGCAATTACGGCATATCATTTTATACAGCCGAATCCTTCAAATCAAATGAAGTTAGAGATTTTACAAGCTGGATTGCTGTTCCTCCGGCTACAATAGATATAGTAACGGATCCAAAGGATATAGTTATAAGACAAGGAGAGAGCAGTTAATTCCTTCTGAATTACAAACGCGCCTTTCTAGCAATGTTACTAGCATAACTTTCGACAATGGCCTATCTTACAGTTTTGATGGCTTAAATGTGTCTACCGAAAGAATTCAACCCCCTTTATTTAAGGTAAAGGTCTCTCCACAATCACCAGTAGGCGCATATACCATACCAATTGTGGCTTCAATGTCAATACAAACAACATCATCAAAATTACCAATGTTTAACGACCCAGTAACTGGAATTGCAGATCGAGTTTCAAATATCCAAAAAATATCCAACAATTGGCTATATAACTAGTAAGGCAAATTTAACGATAAATATAATACCGCCATTGACAGTTAATCAAACGCTTATGGCCTTTTGGGATATGTATGAAAACGCAATTGTGCTTATCGTCGCGGGGGTAGTGGCAGCGTTATCGACCTATCTTATCGATCTGCTGAAAAGCAGAAGGGATCGCAAATAGATAGAAACCCATTTCAGCGACTTTTATACTCCTGGTCTTACCAATTAAAAAAGGTACCATGATCGTGTTATCAAAAAACATATTATTATTGTGATACTAAGCTAACCTAGTTAGTAATAGTAAAACAACAATTATCCCTGCTTTCATAACTGAAGACAAAATTCAAATGGAAAATAGCGAAAAAAAATATGTAAATTATATTTCCTAAGGTGACCAATTTTGACTGGTATGGTACCCGATTCAGTGCATCTAACTAGCGTTTCATAAAATTGAATCTAATTTAAAAGAATCAGTGTTGGAAATAGTTTCAATGATTTGGGATAGGGGATAACTAGGATAATTATCCGACTTATAAAAACAGCTGATTAGCACCGCGTTAGAAAGTCGGTGGAATATTGTCAATGGCGTAATCTTTTTCAAAGGTCTAGACTTGTAGCAACAGTCTTATAGACTGGATATATATCATGATTAATGTAACAAAAAGCCTTATTTATTACGGCTATTTTTCTAACTTTTACATTAGTTATTGGTTTTTCATCTCAAGATATCTTGGGACAAAATACTACCCATCGTGAGGTTGAGCATCCACAGCAACCATATGAGCTCTCACCCTTACTGAAGTAGTAGTAATTTCTCCAGTGGATAGAACTACTAATTCAATATCAGGCGATAATATTACGGGCAGTAGCAATAACAATTCTTTTGCATATTCTAGTCCAGACATTCAGCTAATAAACTTCCCTGAAGGCATTGATAGTTCATGTTATGGCCTTACAATCCATGAATTAGTAAACAAATCAACAGACTTGTGCTATGGGCTTCAATTAAATGAACTATTAAAACATCCAACAAATTAGACTCAAAGAGAGCAATTATTAAATCAGTCATTACCGGATGAATTTTTTGATAAAAATATGACTGGCCATTTTGACCAAAAATATTTACTACAGTTTCTGAAAAAATCACATTATCAGCAGTTACAAGAACTCTTTGGAGGTGCTAATTTTGATTCAAGGACAAAGTCAATAACCAAACTGTTCAGGGTGTAGTAATAGCTTCTCTATTTACAACGATTTTGTAAACCCCGGTCCACCTAGGTTTTACATGCTAAATCCATGTTTTACAGTAACCGGAAATATATCACTTGTGCATAATCCTGCAGGTGGATTAGACGGTGATGCAGTATTCTCTTTACAATTGGACAAACCATATGCAAATTTGGTTACAACGGCTAATTTCAATTCTAAAATGACTGGAGGAATATGGGTAGAACTCATCTGCCAGAGTCTAAATAATGCAACAGCTTTAGTACATAAAGGTGATTGTTCCACGGGTACTTCACCTCAGTTCTTTACTCCCACGGTAGGAGATAGAGTAAAAGTAACTGGCGCATATGTTCTAGATATCAGAGAGGGCAACCATGCTGAGATACATCCGACATTCGCCATGTCTAGAATATCCTAAGATAGATATTCCTTTTATGGGTTAAGCGATCTAAGTAGGGAATGCAAATAAGTATGTCATTCTCGGAGAATGCACTACCTATTTTAGTAACAGTATTAACATCTAAAAATGATAGTAAATGGTTAATATAATTAAAATAAAAAATGATTTATCATTGATTAGTTAGAATCTTTTAGTTATATGTCAATATTTTTTAACATTTACGCCAGTTGTGGTTGAGGTTTGTCAATGTTTGGTATTAAAAACCGTTTAATACCAGTATTTATATAGTACGGTAACTAATAGATGATATGTCAAAGAAAATAGAAACTAACCAACATTATTCAAATAATACCAATGAACAAAATAATAATAACAACAATAACAATATTGATTTCAATGAATCAATTAACCGATCATTAGATGAAACTAAAGATAATATCAAAAAATCAATAGATGAATCAAGAAAACAAATTCCACGAATTAACGACAGTGTAAATAG
>JACDCB010000168.1 GCA_013694585.1 Candidatus Nitrosopumilus sp.
TTATAATCTGGTTTAATCCTTGGTTTGATTTTCATTTGATTTACCATACTGTATGAAAACATACTTGTAATCAAAAACTAATCACACATCATCTCTTTTATATATTGAAAATGTAATGCAAAATATCCAAATTCATGAGTGTCCTTTTAATGAGATTGGTGTTATATCGAGAATAGTAGCCATTAATGGTTCTGAGATCATCTTCAAATGAGGTATTTGTTGCCATCAAAAGGTAACTAATAAATAGCCAATGTGTTTCATTACTGATATGCGAGATGCAAATCTAATCAAAATAATGATAGAAGAACGAGCTTTGGTAAAATTGATCAAGTCTATTGGTGAGAACGAATATTCTACTAGAGACTTGTTGAAAAAACTTGGTGCATACGGGTATGGACACAAGTTACTGCTTAAAGCCTCAGAACGGGGTTTGGTAGAAAGAAATATCGTTAAGAATAGAACCTACAATAAGCTAACAAAAGAAGGTAAGAAGATGTTGAAATTAGCCGCAGAAATAGGTGTTTAATGGATAGTCAATACCTTATACTATCTTAATTTAAGTTCAAATTATAGTTATGATATTTTTATTTACGCGTAAACCAATTTCATGTCTTTTATTCCAAAATAAGATATAATATTGATTTTCAAACTAATCACTTATAGAACCTACCTGATTCTACCTTTTTCTATTTTGAACTACATCCTGATGAGTTATAATCAGAATCTTAATAAAATGAAATAATCAACCCTGAATCTTGCTGACCCATAGAAAGTAACAATAAATTCTCATTTTATTCTTATGTGTTCAATAATGCAAAAAAAGATTTCCTATTAGACTTTCCAAATATATTTATCCAATAGACATGTATAACAAATATGAATCGTGTAATCATATGGGAAAGTCATTAATTTGCATCAAGCCAATGTAATCCTAGTTACTTATCCTCAAGATTTTGCAGTAGAAGAGGCCAAAAGTTTAGTTGAATCAATCCCAAATTATAAAGTAGTAAGGGTTTTTACTCAAAGGTACTTAAACCGCGCTAAATATGGTATGGGATTCGGCAAAGCTGAAGAAATAAAACAATTTGTTTCACAAGCAGGTAATATAGAAAAAGTAATTGTTGATGAACATTTAGGTGCAAAACAGATATTCAATTTAGAAGAACTTATAAAAATTCCATTAATTGATAGAGAGAGATTGATTCTAGATATTTTCTATTCTCGGGCTACAACGAATGAAGCCAAACTGCAAATCCAATTAGCTGAGATTCAATACAAGATGCCTCGTGTAAGAGAAAATGCAAAACTCATGAGTAAAAGTAATGAGAGGGTGGGAAAAGGAGGAATGGGCGAATACATCGTAGATGTTCAATTTCGTGATTTAAAACGACAGATGTCGTTCGTCAAAGAAAAATTAAAAGATGCTAATCTCAAACGTCACGAATATCGCAAGCAAAGACTAAGAAAAGGAATGTTCATCGTTTCCCTTGTTGGATATACAAGTTCAGGAAAAACCACTCTTTTTAATCTGCTTACCAAGGAAAATAAAGAAACTTCTGCTGATTTGTTCACAACACTTTCAACCACCACAAGATCACTTGACAATTCTGGTAATATTGACAATAAAGATAATGTAGATGTCCTGGTTGTGGATACAGTAGGTTTTATTAGCAGGCTTCCGCATTACATGATAGACGCTTTCAAATCTACATTAGAAGAATCACTTGAAGCCGATTTGATTTTCTTTTTGATAGATTGTTCAGAGAATTTAGAGGATATTGGTATAAAGTATTCTAGTTGTTGGAAGGTTCTCGAAGAACTCAAAATCGACAAGTCAAAATTACACATAGTGTTAACCAAAGTAGAGACTACCAAATCCGATACAATACAAGAAATAATGAAATACATGGACGATTCAATAGACAAGATTGCTATTTCATCAAAAACAGGATTTGGGATTCATAAACTGAGAACCTTGATAGCTTCTAAAAAGGCCAAATTAAAAGATGAACAGTCAAAACTCACCCCCTCGTAATTGATCATATGTTTAGATAAGCAATCTTGCATATTATTTGCTGACAATGATGACCATGGCCATGACGGTATGTGTCCTTAATACTTTTTTTGTGCTGATTTTTTTTGAATGGGATGGCCGAACTGCGTTCAATTACTGACCATGTATATCTCTATAGCTTAATCATTTAAATACTATTAATTAGTATACTACTTACTAGGGTATAATATGATTAAGTATGATTTCCAGAATAGCATTGGTTTTATTATTAACAGGATTGGCAAATCGTTAATCTATGTAATAGACCAAGAATTGCGTAAGAAATTTGGTATTACCTTTGGACAGTGGAAAGTACTAATAATACTTGCAAATAATGCTACAGGTTTAACTCAGAAGGAAATAGCTGATAAATTAGCTTTAGAAGGGCCAACCCTTATTCCAATAATCGATAAATTAGAAAAGGATGCATTTGCAAATAGAAAAATCGACCCAAGGGATCGAAGAATTAATCGCATTTTCTTGACCGAAAAGGCACGCGGATCTCTTGATGATACAATAG
>JACDCB010000206.1 GCA_013694585.1 Candidatus Nitrosopumilus sp.
TTTACTCTGTTTAGAAACGGTAATTACTAGCCCGTAGAATGTCAATCCTTTTGCTTGACATAAGATCCCCTCAATGGGTAGTATTTTAAAGGAGAGGAACCTGCAAAAAAATACATAAGGAAGAGAAGAGCCTTCTAATTCATTAATTTTTTATTGACATATGCTTAATCAAAGGTGTCTTGTAATTAAGAGACAATTATTGTATGCATCTATTTTGATAAAATTAACTCCTCCTTTGAGAAGTCAAAGTGTGGATTTCAATGCAAATCGGTTTAAAAATCAAAGTAGCAACATAACAGGCGCCTGAGGAATGGGCGGGGTAATTATTAATATTTCCTCCACACTGGCTATTTCCGGACATGCAGGAGGTTTCCCGTACTCCATTGCTAAATCGGGAAACATAACATTAACAAAATGTATCGCCAAGGAGTACAGCAGCTACAGGGATGAGCATACACTCTCGCATTAGGTAATATCGCCACACCATCTACATTAGATTCAATGAGAGCAAATTATAATCAGAGCCGCTCTTGAATCACCAATGAAAAGATGGGGCAAACCTAGCGAGGTAGCTAAGGTTGCTGCGAGCTTAGGGGATGATATTTTCTCTTATGCTACGGGGAATAACATCGCTATAGACGGTGGAACGGTATTAATTTAGTTGTGAATAAAACAGGATTGTAAGTGAGTAAACACGTTAAGAGTAGGGCTCTTAACCCTATTGTACTATTTCAAAATTTATTTTTTCTTTTTTAAATAAATCCATTAAAGTACTGGCTTGGTCCTTATTCTCCAGCTCCAAACTCAGGTATACTCCCGCAGTACCAGCTGGTATATTTGAACTAAGTCTATCGTGTTCTACCTCAACGATATTCACACTAGCCTTTGATATCGCATCAACAATTTTTTTTAGGGCTCCAGGTTTATCGTTAAGATCTACAAATATTTTCAATAATCTACCTGTTTGCATTAGGCCTTTTGCAACGATCTGCCCTAACAGATACATGTCAACATTTCCACCAGAGATAATAGAGACCAAATTCTTGCCTTGTTCCTTATTTTTCTTCTTAGAAATAAGGTAGGCAAGAGCAGCTGCACCAGCAGGTTCTGATACGATTTTTGATCGTTCCATCAATAAAAACATGGTCTTTACAATAGCACTATCATCTATCAAAACAATACTATCAACATACTTCTTTACGATTTCAAAAGTTAGTTTACCAGGAGTTTTGATAGAAATACCATCAGCTATTGTGTAACCCTCTTTAGCTTTTGTTATCTTATTTGTAGAAACTGATTTTTTCATAGTCGGAAAGGCAGCAGATTCAACACCGATAATTTTAACTCTCGGGTTGATTGACTTTATCGCCACTGAAATTCCCGCAATCAAGCCGCCCCCTCCTATAGGAACATATACCTCATCCACGTTTTCTAAGTCTTCCATGATTTCCAAACCAATTGTCCCCTGTCCTGAAATTATATCTGGATCTTCAAAAGCAGGAATAATCGTTTTATTTTCTTTCTCAGCAAAATCTTTGACAGAATTAGCAGATTCATCGTAACTGTTTCCTTCCAAAATTACTTTGGCCCCGTAAGACTTTGTGGCTACAATTTTACTTGGAGATGCACTTTTAGGCATAACAATAGTGCATGAAATATTATGAAATTTGGAAGCAAAAGCTACCGCTTGAGCATGATTTCCAGCCGAAGCCGCAATTACTCCATTCTTTTTTAACTCATCTGACAAATTATGTATTTTTACCATCGCTCCTCGAACTTTAAAAGATCCAGTTTTCTGAAGACATTCGAGTTTCAGATAAACATTGTTACCATTTAATTTAGAAAACGTTGCCGATTTTATCAGATCTGTTCTTCTGACGCTATATTGGGAGAGTAACCTTTGAGCCGCTTTAATCTTATTCAGGTCTAAGTTAGAAATTTCTTATCTTTGAAAAGTGCAGCGGAGGTTTATTTAAATCTGTTGTATTTAACCTTACCTGTGTAGCCATGTTAATTGCAGAAGATAGTAGAGAATACCCATGATCTTGCGTTGCATTTTCAGAGTGGGTTGAGAATATTATCCAAATTTTGCCATAATGGAAAAATCACTGAGGATTTTATTTGAGAACCTTATATCCATATTTAAGGATTATCGATTCAAAAGTTGGGATTTATAACCAAAATTTTATTTAAACAATTGTATAAATAGATGGATTCATGAGAACAAAGGTAACCAAGGTTGAGTATGGTCAAATACCCTGAGTGCTATTAACAAAGGCAGGTCGTGCAATAAATATATCGATTTTGGTATCTATTCTGTACTATTTAAAGCACATTAATTAATTATCTATAAAAGGTAACAATATATCCGTTAGATGAGTTAAAAAAAAGGACTAAGCTGGTTCGTTCTCTGTATTCTCTGTATCGGTTTCTTCGAGTGCTTCTTCTCTAAGATTTTCGGATGGACCTGTTGTTTCTGGATCATCTTCTGCCGAACCTATCTTTTTTTGATTTTCTTGTGATTCTATCAGATTTTCATTGTTTTCGTCTGACAAATGCTGTTCATATATAAAAGATCAACAAAATATAATAAGATCTGTATAGACGTTTATCATTCGAACTTGGCTCATCAAAGAGTAAGACTACAGAGATCGAAATATCAAACCTTACAAGTTACAAGAAGCATTTGCAGGATATAAAGAAAATCTTCCCGGAGTTGGCCAATCAGGCCGATATCCCTCTACAATAAATGATGCGCTCTTGCATTATCTAAAGTCACTTTATTGTATCTTACTCCTCGCGCTTTGCTGCATTTTCTCTGCTATTTCATGGCTATTTTGATATTTCGCCTGCGTTTTCAAACCAGAAGGAAATATGGACTTTAAATAAACGTATAATACCCTGGACATTTGGGTATGTATATGCTTGAAATGATGAAATGTTATTGTGGAGAACAGATTATTATTGAGCCAGAAGTCAACGAAACCATAGAACAACATATTAACAGAAGACAATGTCCCAAATGCGAAAGAATTGGTCAATGGACTACAACCACATGACACTTCAAAAAAAAACTATATACTATCTTAATTCTTTGACAAATTCAAAATAGATTGGTTTATAGCTCAAATAAATCCCAAAGGAGTTTCGATGCTCTCGTAGCGCCAATCAGATCGTATGTGACTTATTGAAAGTCATACTAGTTCGAATTCAGCTTGCCAACCATTATAGTATATTGTCTGAAGTTCTAGTTAGTGGTTTTAATTTTAAATAAAAATAATTCTCATTTTTTAATTAATGTTTACATTCCAATTGATTGAAATTTCATTATCGATCAATTTTTCCAAAAGTAGTATTTGAAAAATAGGTATTTTTCCGTTTTATTTGTTTCCCTTGTAATTTATTTGAGCACATATTAAAGACATCTCTAGCCTATCAATAGCTAGTGATCTCAATGGTAACTATATCCAAATCAAAATTTAGTGAGAGTTCCTGATAACGGGATTTGTCAATCTAGTATATATCACTCTATGATCTTGTTGCCAGACTATTCTCGAATAAATATACATATTGTTTAAATTAAATGTTAAACATCTTAGTATACAAAAGGATGGCACGGGTTTCTATTCCGTTGAACGGGTCATTATTGTGGTAGGGGAGAAAGGCCAAACACGGAATTGGCTGATGATAGCTCCGTATCTTGTGATAATATATTAACATTGACCGAAAATAGTAGTTTGAATTTTGAATTTGATATATTGTATAACAAAATCAAAGCAATAATATAGCATTCAATAATACAATAATTTTTTGAAAAAATTTCTTAAAATTGTCTTAAAGCACATTTGTTCCAACAAGTAACGCCTCTTGTGCGAAATTATAACGATGTTACTAAATAACAGTGCAATATGTCGGGACAGATAAGCATATGGAGGACACTAAGTAGTAGCTTTATCCAATAAAATTAATTCGTACTTTAATCATAATGAGACCGACATACTTTAATTTGAAAAATTTGTTGGTAAAATTTATTATTGTATTGTTTATTTGCAAGGTTTCTGGCTTTATAAAAAAGATGGTAAGTAGTTTAGATATTCGTTTTAATTACTCGGCATAGTCTCTATCAGTTTTAATATGATATCTAAATCATGTCTTAGAGTAACTTCAGTAACACCTGCAACCTCTGCAATCTTACTTTGAGTAATTCCCTCATCATATTCCTTACATGACAAGTAAAGAACAGCTCCGGCCAAACCCATAGGATTTTTCCCGGCAGAAATCTCTGTTTTCATTACAGTTATCATCATTTTGATGGCGCGTCGTTTTGCTCTCTCTGAAATCCCGCAAATATTTCCTATTTTAATTATTTCTTTCAACGCATCGACTTGAGGTACTTTGAGATCCAGTTCAAACATTACCTTTCTGTATATTCTTGCTAATTCTATTTCCTTAAGATTAGAAATTTTTGCTATTTCCTTTAGTGTCCTTGGTATCCCTAATTCTCTGCATGCAATATAAGAAGCGACTGCCAAAGCCCCCTTTATTGTTCTTCCTTTTATTAATTTTCGTTCCTGAATTTTCCTATAAAGATATGCAACCTTTTCAACTGCCGATTCAGGTAAACCAAGTACATCTTTCATTGTGTATAATTGAATAAATGCAGCTTGGAGATTCCTCTTTGAAGGATCTCTCGTTTGAGATCTGGCATCCCATGTTCTCCACCGACCTATTCTACTTTTCATTGCTAGGTCAATTTGACGGCCAGATGCATCTTTGTCTATTTTACCTATGACAGTCGAAAGGCCACGATCGTACTTAGCCAATGAAGTGGGTGCGCCAGTTCGATCCCTAAAATCTAATTCCTGAACATTTGAAGATGTCCATTCAGACCTTGTTGCCTCATTATTATCAAATATAACACTCCCACAGGTAGTACAAATCAATTCACCAGAATTCTGATCGGTAATTATATTACCGTGTTTATTACATAAAGGACATAAGACTGATAAATAGGAATTAATTAATTTTTGATTCATTTTGTTTTTTTCCTCCACATTTTAGTTCTTATTATAATGCGTGTCCTTCATTTTATCGTTTCTAATGTAATAATCATTAAGTTTTCGATATATCAATTACGAATATGCAAGTTTTAAATGTTAGAATATAAAAATATTGTTAATATTCGTCGTTAAAGTCTAAAAATATGATAAAATAAATCGTCCCACGTCTTGTACTGATTATGAAGACCTTATGGTTAGCAGGGTAGTTGCTTCTAATACTGTTCTCAAGTAATTTGCCCTCTATAGTCGTTTATTGATGTCCTCATATAGAAGTAATTCATGAATCGGCATGTTTTTATTATTTGTCAGGAATGGAACGATTAGTATTGGCTGCACCAAGGAGAAAAGAAATGCTTGTTGCTCCATGGCTAATACTCACACACAGATAATACATAAGCAACGTTTTAGTGGCGATTCAGGGGATTCAATTCACTTAATTTTAGACAAAAGAGTAATGTATTGGAAGAAAATCATTTTTAACAATTAATTAGTCGAATTGTAAGAATAACAATTAGTAACGCTCAAAGTAGGAACACGGGGAATGAGAATTGTCAAAATGGTTAGGCATATGCCAGAGCCAGTCTTGATATAACAAACGCTACTTTTAACTCAAAATAAGAATATGGTCATAAACCTTGTTGTCCAATTTATTTTGATTATTTATGGACACTTATAACGACTGCAAGAATTATACTAATCCTCAAGAATCAGGGGTGGACTCTTCCGTAGAACGGGTCGGGTCCCTAACGAATGAACCTGCAGAGAACCAAGCTAAGCATAAAAAAGTCACTTCTAAATTAGCAAACCTACTAGAAGGCCTAAAATTCCTGGCCATTAAGGAGGACATCTTAGACCACATCAATAGAAAATCACCGCTTATGGGAAACAGAACAAACGACGTTTTTGAGAGCATGAATAACAATTTAAAAGAAGGAATCGAATACAAGAATGTATACGAAATTGGACTAGCTGCACAGATTGTAGAAAAAAAATAGATCATCTAACAAGGCGGCGGTCTATTGAAGTAGTTAATCTTCATATGGAGATTCTTTTTACTTATTATTTGCAGAAAGACTGTTCATGTTAAAATAATTAAGTGGATTATGTACGATATTTATTATTTTATCTTTACTAAGGAATAATATTTTAGTAGGCATTTGATCGAAGCATCATGATTTCGCAATTGCTGTGCTTATTTCAATTCAGGAGACAATATGCTATGGCTTGCCCATAGTCGAAATAATTATTATTATTGGGTTGTATTTTTGGGCAAATTTTAGATCTTCGATTTTGTCTGATATTTGAAACAAGTTTAGAATTTACTCGGTTGACAAGCAAATCTAACGAAATTATTTTATATCACAAATTTATAGAAGATGATATGAAAAGTTCTAAATGGGTCATTCTTGTGTTGCCCCTACTAATGGTTGGACTTCCCACCGTGTTTGCTCAATCTAACAATTCCAGCATAACCAATAACACTGGAGGATTATCCTCAGAATCAGTAGAAGCTGCAGTTACAAACTCTACCTCAAGTCCTGCAAATTTGGTAGTTAATTCTTCGTCACCAGGAGATGCTCAAAATAACACTGGAGGATTATCCTCAGAATCAGTAACTGAAGCAATGCAATAATCCTCGAGAACATCTATCACTTATTTTATATTTATGCCTAAATTGAATTCTCAAACTGAATCATTAGAATCAATAAAAAACAAAGTAATGCATTGTGTCTTATGCGGGCTATCAGTGACTAGAAAGAATGCTGTACCAGGAAACGGTAGCGTCACGAAAAAAATAATGCTTATAGGCGAAGCCCCAGGAAAAAATGAGGATGAAAGTGGTAATCCCTTTGTGGGGAGTGCCGGTAAAGTATTGGATCAAGCACTGATCGATGCAGGAATAGAAAGAACAGAGATTTACATCACAAATGTTGTCAAATGCAGACCACCTAACAATAGGGTTCCAACTGAAGAAGAAATTGGAATATGCACTAATCAATATCTGAAAAAAGAGATCGATATTATTTCACCTAAAGTCATTTGTATTTTGGGCGCAACAGCATTAAAGTCATTACTTGGACTAGAATATATGACGCCATATCGTGGAAGAATAGTTAATCGACCGCCATCAAGATACTTTATAACATATCATCCAGCAGCTACTATTTACAATAACAAATTAAAACAAGTTTTCTTTGAAGATATCAAAATGCTAGCAAAAATAGTGAATCCTGAAGAGCAGAGACTAGATAGATTTTTTCCTACCTAACTGAGAAAAAAGTTAAAGATAATTTTTAAATCTTCCAATGGATTTAAGTACCAACATTCAACGCGAACTAAAATAGCATAATATAAGCTGGAGAATCACACTTTGGTTTTTGATCATATAAGTTACTGAGGATCTAAAATATACTTTCCTAGTTATGGTAACTAACTGGTATGAGTAAAAATTCGTTGATCATTTTGATCATTTTTTCTAGGTTTTTCGCGTTTAATAATTAAAGAAATACCTCCAATACTAATAGTTCTAAAAAAAAATTAGATTTAGCAATAATATAGGATGGAGGAACAGAAGGAGGAGGCAGAGGTGAGGGAAGAAGTGGGTAATGGATAGAAAAAATAGTTGTATACTATTTGGCACTAATCAAATGCGTCAAATCATTAGGCACAGCCATTGATGCTAGGTCAAGCAATGGTCCGTACCAGATACCAAATATTATCATAAACCCTAATGCAAATAGCAATAC
>JACDCB010000212.1 GCA_013694585.1 Candidatus Nitrosopumilus sp.
TCCATCTTCATATTCTAACACACCATTCTCAATTAACATTGTAAAGTATTCTTTTAACTGTGCGTATGAAAGGAATGATTTGTACATGATTTTTGTCTTTGTAGCCCCACCGTTTCCTGCTTCTAGTATTAAGACAGTTATTTCTGTTCTACTTCTATATTTCATTATTATCAAATAGAACATTGTTGATCAAGTATTTATCAAAAGCTGTCCATTCGATCATGTCTTTCGATCAGAACATTCGATCTATTTTGCTTTACTATTTTACAGTATACTTTTAAAATTTATATATAGTAATATGGAGATAATATAGTCAATAGATTTTATAAATATTATCTTTTTCAATTATTTTATGATACTATTTCACTGCAATGCAGTGAACACATTGATGTTTTAAATATGTTATATAAAAAATAGGATGGTTGATCAATAATAGTGAAAAAGATTGAAATAATAATTCCAGACAGAGAACTACAAACTGTTGGTGCCGTTTTAAAGGATAATAACATCGGAGGAATGAGCTACTATCGAGTCGAAGGAAAGGGAAAAGCTAAACCCGAACCTGTTTCAATTGGGAGAGGTACTATGCAATACACTCCGGAATTTATTCCTAGAACAAAAGTTGAAATAGTTGTAAGAGATGATGCGGTAGATAAACTGGTCAATAACTTATTGGAAACACTTAGTGATAAAATAGGTGGTAAAATTTTCATATCCGATGTGCAGGAGGCAATAAGTATAAGAACAAAGGCTAGGGGCGACTCTGCCATTTAATATTTTTAATATTTTTATAGCATTTTGATTCCAATCTATTATCTAATTATTATTATTATTTATTCATAATATTTATAATAATTGTTACTTTCTTAATTCCATGAATAAACAAGTTTGGTGTTTTGTATGTAATTCGCTTAAATCCATTTGTATTCATGATAATTGCAATATACACTGTAGTCTTTGTTTTAAAATAAATCAAATTTTACTACAAAACAATATCTAATTTCAATTCTCTACCTTTTTCTCTACTTTAATTATCTCCCCTACGGTTTGATTCATAGCTGATTCTGCGATATCACTTGCATGTTCTACAGTTCTGCGTATATCTTCAAGTATTAATTTTACTCCTGCATTGATATTGTGACTATCGATATCCTTATTTTCTAATGTATCTAAGAACAACATGATCTCTCTTTCCAAACTCAGAACGTTATCAGATTTATCTGCAATTTTATCAGCCAAATTATAGTCTCTTCTTAAGAAAGCCTCAACTGCAGATGTCAAAACCTCCAAAGCAGAATTACTCAATTTCTCTAATTTTGCGGTTATCAAAGGAGGGATTATACTTTGAATTTCCATGGATTTTGAAGCAATTCTCGATGCATGGTCGGCAACTCTTTCGATACTTTTTACAGTAACTCTATAGCTAAGACAATCAGAGGCATTTTTTAACCCTATTTCCTGTAATACTCTTTCATTATTAGTAGCCATGACTAAATTTCTTAATATGTAGAGACTAAATCTATCCACTTCATCATCCGATCTGATTACTCCCATCGCTATATCATAATTTTTTTCCTTTAATGCCACCAAGGCATCTCTGTGCATTGATGAAGCAATCAAAAACATCCTCCGTACAGCCGTGTTAACTGATAATTCCGGCAGTGTTAGTAATACTTGGATGGTAATTATATCGGAGGAATCAGCAATAATTTCTGTTCCTATCAAACTTCTTCTTACCACTTCTCTAACCGCCTCCCTTTGTATCGGTTGAATCCTTGCAGATTTCGCTTTTAGATTTATCAGGTTATATCCTGACAAATACATTGAAACAATCTTTCTCTTTAGGGTGTTGGGGCCTTCATCAATCAACACCTGAGTAGTTACTTCGTTTGTCGAGTCTTGTAATCTCTTGTCTTTTTCTGGGGTAATGCATAGCGAATTGTTTGAACTTCTCGAGATAGAAACATGGTCACCTGCTTTAAGATTCATTTCTTCAATCCATTTTTTGGGTAATGACAAAATGTATGTGGATCTACCTGTAAATTGAATTTTTCTAATGTCGGAATTCAATTTATTCAATATTATGACATATCTATTATTGATATATATAGATTCTTAATAATTATGGTCATAATATTGTTATTCAATACTATTACTGTATCTATATGAATGAGACTAGAAGTCACATATGTTTTTTGAAACTATATTTATTCTTATGATTAATAGATTATATTATGTTGATTCTAAGTAATAATATTGACAGAAAACTCTGTCAGACATATAGATACGATTAAAGAATTAGAGTCACTTAAATACGAATATCAAATTCGTTGTAGTCATTATAGCTTAGAGTATTCATCTAAAGACAATATCATAAAATGTTCAATTTGTGGAAAGATTTGGAATTTTGTAGAGGAAAAAGGATTTTCTAACATAATCCAAGTTTATAATGCAGAATTAGATTAACTTTTTTTTTTACTCGAAAGTTTATTTAACAAATATACTTTCTTAAATTTATTCAGTACAATTATTAAAATTCCAACTATAATAACTGCTAATGTTGCCTGAATAAACGAAGTCTTTAGAAAAGATAGAGGCTCATTTTGATCTATTTGAAATTTGCTGATTGGGGCTATAACAAAAATAATAAAAATACATGCTGTCATGACCAGTATCCACATAAATAAGATAAAGAATTTGAGATCTAGAAAATTCATTTTTCCTCCTACTCCTCCTACTCCTTCTCTATCCACTGGATATAATAAATTGCAATAATATTGTTATTAGTGCAAGTGATGACGAAAAGGCAGCCAATTTATAAATTTTCATTACTATTTCTCTTTCCGAAAGTTTTCCATCTAATAAAATTAATCTAACTAGGGTGATTGGCGCGTTCTTATCTTTTGAAGCTTGTAGTGTATAATCTTCATTTAGTATAGTTGGCCTAGATTTCAATTCTCTGTGTTCAACAATCTTTCTTACACTACTCAAGAACAAAAATGAGTTCATTATTGCTGGTAATAATGCTATGATTGCAATTATTTCTGATTTAGATGCAATTGCTAATGCTCCATACATTGCTCCCATCAATAGCGTACCTGAATCTCCTGGAAATATTTTACTGGGATATTTATGAAACATATAAAATCCTAATAAAGCCGCTAAAAATGGTAGCTCGATCATAAGAATTTCCAGATCTCCAAACAAAAAAGTACTAATTATTATTGGAAACATCGTTATAATCATGAATCCTGTCGCTACTCCGTTGAATACATCTATTGAGTTTACAGTATTTCCTGCTAGTGGTATTGATATTAATATTAATGGGATATATAATATTGGGATAAACACACTCCCAAAAATCACGTTTAATTCGTTGTCATATATGTGAAAAATAATTAGAGGTATTGAGGCTAAAATCAATGCCCCTGGTTTAAACCATCCTGGCATTATTCTAAAATCGTCAATAATTCCTATTATGAAGGCAATACTCGTAGTAAGTAAAATGCTTATTATCTCGAGATTCCCGGTAATAAAAAATAAAATTAGTTCCCCTATGACAATGCTTAATAATAATATTGGTCCCGCAGGTCTAGGAACCTTTGGTTTATTTGGTTTATGATTATCATTTACAACCATTCCTTTGAGTTTTAGAAATTTAATAAAACTTGGCATTAAAATTAGATTTATTAGAAAAGCGATAATAGATGCAATAACAGTGCCTATTACTAACCCTTCAAAATTAGGCAAAAACAACTATTCTATTATAGATTATCTATATATATAATATGGGTCAATTTAACCAATAATCTACAATTTTGTTTTTAATGATAATATAAATTGGTTCTATCGGGTATCCCATAACACCTATAACCTAACACCTAAAACATAAAACAAGCATTTGACCGGCTAAGATCACATTTTATACATACTAAAATCATCCTTTTAATTTGTAAAAAAAATCTATCTTATTCATGTATAATAGATATATTGTGAAGTTAATACTAGCAATCTAAAGTGCTCATTATAAAGTATGATTGTTTTATTTTTTCGTGCACATAGCAAATAAAATCAGTCCCATTTTGATGGTGTTTTTATTGATATCATTTTCAACTATATATGGTTCAAAATTTACTCCTTCGTACGGTCAAATCAGTTTGGTTCCTGATAATTCATTGATCGCCCAAACTACTGACTGTATTACGAGCATGATGACTAGTGCGCTTATTGGTATAAATTCTGATTGTACTGACAACTTGAATAAAATAAATTCAACATATCCAGACAAAGCTCCTGATAGTAGTAGTACTTCTTCTGTATCTTCCAACAAAGCTCCTGATAGTACTTCTTCTGTATCTTCCTCCTCTATTAGCAATCCATACAATTTAAGTAAGAATAATCCATTCTACCATGAATTTCAGAGCAAAAATACTGTTGACGGTGACGTCAGTACTCCCACTTTTACTTCTGATTCATCAAATACAGCTAATGGAAATTATATGGATACTTTCCAGTCTCCACCTCAAGACAACCCTTCAACCTTCCTCAAGTCTCCACCTCAAGACAACCCTTCAACCTTATCGGAGTTCCAACAGCAAAATATGAATCGACCAATATCTAACCCTTATTCATTCCAGTCGTTCCATACATCAATCAACAAGAATATCTATACTACTCCAACTAGTAGCGAATTAGGTGAGTCTCTAGATGGCAAAAACAAGCATTCAAAGGAAATCGCTGCATGTTTTGATAGGGCATTTAGCATAGATAACTATCTATCTGACTTGGAAATCATTGAATGTGCCGAAGATCGAGATAGTTATTCTCAAAATAACCTTCACAATTATGCTCTAAGCGACAACATAAAGAATAATGATGATGACAATGATGGTAAGACTGATAACAAGCATTCAAAGGAAATCGCTGCATGTTTTGATAGGGCATTTAGCATAGATAACTATCTATCTGACTTGGAAATCATTGAATGTGCCGAAGATCGAGATAGTTTTAAATAATTTAACTTAATTTTTTTTGAAAAAACTTGATTATAATTATTAACTTGATTATAATTATTATCAAGAATCACTAATTATTCATATAATCAATCTGTTGCTATAATAACAATGTTTTCGCCTTTGATGAATATTTCTCCCATTTGTTGAACCTTATCTCCTTCCAAAACTTCAGTTGCATTTTCCAGTGTTAGGTTCATGTATTGATCAAAACTTTTCAGCTTTCCCTTGATAGTTCTCTTTCCTTTTAGTTTTAGAATGACTTCTTTATTTACACTTCCTTGTAAGATATTAGATTGATTGTTCGGTGATGACAATAAAGTTAAATAACTTTTTTTTGTTATTTAGGTTTAACTTAACTCATTTAATTCCGTATCTGTATCTGTATCTGGATTAAACCCATGACCAAGGCTCAATGTTGCGCATTAAACATTGTTTTCTTATTATTTTCTTTGAGCGCTCAATAGATTCTGCTTCGCTTATGTTACCCTTTTTTAAATACTGCAAAAAAATTTCTTCATAGAGTTTTTTAGCTCTTTCTTCTGTAAATTCTTTGTAATCATTCATCTTCTTTATTTTCTTTGTCTTGATCGGGCTTACTTCATCATGTGACTCTTCATCAATCTTATTAGTTCCCTTCAAATCCTTATATTCTTCTTTGCAATCATTACAATTCCAGTCAAAAAAAAATTCATGTATGTTGCATTTTGTCACATCATAGAAAAAAATACATTATTATTTAACTTTTTCATACTTCTAATACTTGGAAGTCATTTGTAGACTGGTTCTAACGCTGCCATAGTAGCTCAGCCTGGCAGAGCGAAGGTTTCGTAAACCTTAGGCCGTGGGTTCAAATCCCACTTATGGCTTTCAAATTAATATGTTGAACTACTATGTTACCACTAACCTAACTTGATCCATTTTTCTGTTCCCTTGAAATTTCTTGGTAATATTCTTAATCTCTCTTGCATCACCATAAAGCACAAAAATTTCAAGGCATCTATCTTTGTCTATCTTATTGTGAATGTGGGTATTAATTATTTTATCAAATCCATGTCGAATTTCACTAATTTCTTGATCAGATTTTTCATCATGTATTACTAAAAGAACTGAATGTAGAACTCCTGACAATTCATCTATTCTTTTCTCTTCTAAAAGTAGGTTTCTGACACTAGCTCTTACAATTTCTGATCTGCCTGAAAAACCCAAAAACTTTTGTAATTTATCTAGCTCTTGGATTATGTTTTCATTCAGTGAAATGCTTATGATTGGCAATGTTTTTTATTATGATCATTTCATAATATTTGTTTTTTTTCCATTTACGAATAATTTCCAATGGATAACTCCGCATTATCCTACTTTGGTGGTTCTATTTCTCTTATGCTCAAATCTTTGAAGTTCAAAACTACGTTATCTGCGCGAAAAGTAACAATAGGTCCTGAATTCAAAACCATATGATCTTTGGATCTACCACAATTTGCACTGTAGAATACTTTATCAGAACTACTTGCATACCAGCCTCCGTTATCCGTAATTTCAAAAACTTTGACCCAGTGATTAGAATTGGAGTTATCTAAATATGATTCCATTTTTACCGCGGAATCATTATTTGTATTATAGATCACTGTTTTCCAACCAATCCATCTATTCATCAACGAGTCAGTTACTTTAGGTACTGATTTTTCTTTAGTATATCCTCCAGTAAACCATATTTCTTTTTTCCAGGCTGCAGAACCATCCGGATAAATGCCCCCGTGAAGGGATAGGCCATGACATGGAAAGTTTTCATTATGTTGGTCAGTTCTTGCTACCCAGTCTATATCTGTTATAACACTTTTACGCGGGTTGATTATCGAGTCTATTTTCACATATCCAGTGATTTCAACATTTTTCCATTCTTCTGTCCCATTTAATGTGTCTACATTAATTCGAATATGGTCATCCCTTATTTTCCAAGATCCGTCATCCTGTTTGGCTAATCTAGGATTAAAAGTAAAAGTTACATTTGGATCATTTTTTGGGTTAGACATATTAACATACCATTCCCTGCCATCGGATTTGGTGGGATATATTTTTTCAATACCGAATTGATCATCTGCATTTATGGTGGTATTTTCCTGTTGAGCAAAAACTGTGATATTATCAAAAATAAGTAAACAAGTAATAAACAAAAGTGATGAAGCAAAAAGAAAGACAAATGTAAATTTTATACCAAAATTCATTTCTTTGAAAACATAGTGGTTAAACAAGTACATAATAATATCGAGCAATAGCTGATAAAAACTATTAATTATCAAGATCTTATTTTTGTTTCAGTCTTGTTTTTTATTTTTGAAGAAAATAACTTGAATAGATTTACTCCAAAGAATATTCCAGCGGCTGTTATTACTATCATTCCACTAGGTGTAATATTCCATTCATATGCTAATATTATTCCCAAAATTACAGATGTCAAAGAAAAACAAATTGATAATAGTATGGTTTTCTTGAATCCATATCCTAGTAGCAACGAAGAAACATTAGGAATTATTAAGAGAGATGAAACCATTAGTACTCCTATCAATCTAATGGACATTACAATTGCAATGGTTGCCAAAGTAATGAATAAAATGTTTAATACAACTGTATTGATGCCATTTACTAATGCTTGTTCCTCATTAAATACAAGATATACTAATTTTTTATAAAATAAGATAACAAATGCAATAACTATAACGCTTAGAATTATGGTAGTCAATGTTTCTTCGATATTAACTAATAATATGCTTCCAAAAAGATAACTTGTTATATCTATAGAAAATCCTCCAGATAAGCTGATTAATACCAATCCCATCGCTAGCCCTAGAGATAATAGAACAGAGATAGACGAATCTGAATAGATTCTTTTGCTTGAATTCAATTTTATAATTGATAATCCTCCAATTATTGAAACAATTAATGATACCCAAATAGGATTAGATTTCAGAAACAATCCTAATGCAATCCCTCCAAAAGCTACATGCGACATTGCATCACCAAACAAAGAAAATCTTTTTAATATAAGAAACAATCCAATCAGCGAACAACTTATGGAAATTGCTATTCCAGAAATAAGGGCACGTTGCATGAACTCATACTGGAGAATTTCAATCATATACTATTCAATTCTATTTTCATATTCTATATAATTCAAATAATTAATTTTCACACCTGAGCGTTATTTTCAAATTATCCAAATTATCATACATTTTTGAGAAATAATCTTTATTTAAAGTTTGTTCTTCCTGTGTAATCATTTCGATCGGACTCAATATCAGTACTTTCCCTCCTATTTCATTTGCTATTGTGTTTGAAAGTCTAGGTTCAATATTATCTTCTGAAAAAATAATGTTTACACCTAGCTGTTCAGCTAACTTTATCGCATCTGCAATTCTTTGAGGGTTAATGTCTGCTTCAGGTGACGAACCACTAATTGAATGCTGAGTTAACCCATATCTTTTTGCAAAATAGCCAAAGGCGTCATGAAATGCGATAAAATCATTCAGATCACAATTAGTCAAGTTCATACTAATATCAGAATTTAATAGTTCTAGTTTTTTATTAAATTCATTAAGATTGTTTGTATAATAATCTGTATTTTGAGGATCTAAAGATATTAATTTGTCAAATATGGTTTTTGAATATGTTTTAACCAAAATTGGGTCGAGCCAAATATGAGGATCTGGAGCAGATCCTAAATTATCAATTGGGATATCCTTGCTCAAGTCAACTACGGTTGCACTTCCTATTTTATTAATCCAGGATTCAAATCCAGCTCCATTAATAAAGATTACATTAGCCTTCTGCAACTCTATTATTTGCTTTGCTGTAGGTTCAAAATCATGAGGTTCTATGCCTGCAGGTACTATAGTTGAAACATCCACTCTGTCTTTGCCTATCTTCTTTATAAAATCATAAATCGGATAAAAGGATGCGAAAATTTTTAGATTGGTATTATTTGATGAAATTGGTCCTTGATCCTCTGATTCATTAATACTATTATTACTATTGTTATTATTTTGTGATAAATTGGTGGTAGCAATAGACTTTGGAATAAATGAAGAAATTAAAGTTATAGTTAAAACAATAAAGCAAAAAGAGATCCAAGCCTTATAATTATCTCGCATGAAAATAATATGTTTATTAATAATATAAAGTTTACTTATTAATTGTTATTAATTTATTGGTGATATTATAATAATAATAATCAACAGCCGGAAAATATGTCAATTGATCTAGGGATTATAAGCACATTTTTCAATTCATTTTAGTTAATCAAAGGTGAACAAGATTCAAACACATTACCAAAGCAACGCAATCAAGAAATTAATCGAACAATCAAAAAAATGAACCTGATACTATTATTCTTATTTTCTAGATCAGTGGTTTTTCCATTTTGATTTTGATTTGTCACTTGATTTTCTTAATCAATCCAAAATTAATGAAATCCTTTCTTACCCTAAATAACAATAACTTGTTTATCAATGAAAGAAATTTAATATGTAATACGATTTCTTAATAATAGTAATTTATACATGCAATTGAAGTTAAGTGATGATAGGATTTCTTCTTATCTTTCATTTTTAGGTTATACCTCTCTATATCCTCCACAACAATTGGCTATAGAAAAAGGCTTGTTAGAAGATTCTAATATATTAATTACTACTCCTACCGCAAGCGGGAAAACATTAATTGCCATACTGGCCGCCATTAAATCCTTAGAAAAAAATAAGAAAGTAGTATATCTTACACCATTAAGAGCATTAGCTTATGAAAAATATTTGGAATTTACTTCTATAGATAAATCTGGCATATTTTCCAGAAAAATAAGAATAAAGATTAGCACTGGCGATTTTAATACTTCAAACGCCGATTTAAGTTCAGCCGACATAATTATTATGACAAACGAAAAAATTGACTCGATTCTTAGACATAATGCTTCGTGGTTATCAAATGTTGGACTATTTATTTCAGACGAAATTCATTTAATCGGAGATCAGGATCGGGGACCGGTTTTAGAAATGGTCCTAACTAAAATAAAAAAATACTATTCATCATCTCAGATTCTTGGCTTAAGCGCTACAATCACTAATGCCTCCGAAATTGCAGGATGGTTAGGATCAAGATTAGTAGAAAGCACTTGGAGACCAACAAAATTGATAGAAGGAGTATATTCTGATGGAATGATTTATTTTAATAACGATTCCAGAATTAAAGTTTCTGAGTCAGGTAAGGACACCACTTCGATGGCTATCGATTTAATCATGAATTCTCTAAATAGTAATGGACAAAATCTTATTTTTGTTGAAACAAGAAAACGAGCAGTATCCTTAGCTAAGAAAGTTTCAGAGGTTGTATCCAAGACCCTGTCACCAGAAGAAAGGAAAAATACCTTAAAGGTTTCTAAACAAATTTTGGAGGAGGGCGATGACACGGATTTAACTAAAAATTTGTCAAATTTGATATCTACCGGCATAGGGTTTCATCATGCAGGACTAAGTCTTTCAAGTAGAGGGGTTGTTGAAGAAGCATTTAAAAGTGGAATTATAAAATCTCTGTTTGCAACACCTACACTAGCTGCTGGCGTCAACCTTCCCGCACGTAGAGTCATCATAACCAATGTTACCCGGTATGATTTTGTATACGGTGCTTCAGTTCCTATTAGTGTGCTTGAATATAAACAACTTTGTGGTAGAGCTGGCCGACCTCAATATGATGCTTATGGAGAATCTATAATTATTTCAGATTCAAGAACATCTTATGAAGACTTGTATGATCATTATATTTTGGGGATTCCTGAACCTCTAAATTCAAACCTTGGAAATATAATAGCGATTAAAATCCATTTACTGGGAGTAATTGCTTCATTTAATGGAATTAGTCTAGATGATATCTATGACTTGTTCTCAAAGACATTTTATTCATTTCAAGATAGTAATAATGCTTCCCTATTTGATAAAATAGATTCATCTTTAGATTATTTTCTAGAAGAAGATCTAATTCGATTGCAAAATAATATGTATAATGTGACCGGATTTGGAAAATTAGTTTCAAATTTATATCTTAATCCTGAGACTGCTGTTGCGTTTAGGAAGACCATCAATGATATAAAACCAAGGTCCGTAAAAATCAACAACGTATTTGGTTTCCTTCATATGATTACTACTTGTCCAGACTTTTATCCTAAACTTTCGTTTAGAAAACAAGATATCGAAGAGTTCAGTTATCTGTTTTATAACAATTATGATGAATTTTTTTCAGATGTAGACATAATGGATTGCTCTAGAAGTCTATGGACTCTATACGAATGGATCAATGAGTCTACAGAAAAAAGGATGAATGAGAGAATTGGTGTGGAGCCAGGCGATATACATAGAATTGTCGAAGTGTCTAATTGGTTAGTCTCTTCAATATTCGAAATATGTAAATTATTAAACAGAAACGATCTTTTACCTGTTCTTTTTTCACTCGAAAGTCGAATTAAGCATGGAGTAAAGGCAGAGCTTGTTCCATTAGTGCAGATTAAAGATATAGGCAGGGCCAGAGCGAGATCTCTTCACGGGGCAGGAATCAACGTACCTAATGATCTGCTACTAATTTCAGAAGCAAAACTAACTATGATCCCAAAAATAGGTCCAAAACTAGCTAAAAAATTGAAAAAAAAATATTCTTAAATTATTTCTTATTTCTCATCTGCATCTGTGCATATCTAGCTAAAAGGTCCTAATACCGATATCAGTTAGTTATTCAAAGTTAACCACTCCCAGGTTACTCATTTCAGATCCGATTCCATAACCAAGTAACGCAATACCTGTTCCTAATAGAGACATTTCTAATCCTCCTTTTATCCAGCTTTTTTTAGCTAATCTACCTTTAATTGCACCAATCACAAAAGATGAAGATAAACTAATAGAAATGGCTATTAATAATGCCGTAAAATTGTTGATTAAACCCGTTTTGACAATAAAATATGGTAGTATTGGTAAGATGCCGCCTACTAAAAATGATATGAACATAACAATGGCACCTTTTATAGGACTGCCTAGGATTTCTAGATTTAGACCTAGCTCCTCTGTTAACATTGTCTTCAACCAAACTCCCTTATTTGATGTAATCTTATTTACAACCATATTCAATTCTTCACCGGCAAACCCTTTGGACTTGTAGATTTCTACTATCTCTTCTCTTTCTTTCTCAGGAGTATTTTCAATTTCATATTCTTCTCTTTTGATTTCAGATTGTAAAACCTCTATTTGGGATTTAACAGCAAGATAATTTTGTACAGCCATGGCTTTAGCACCTGTAAACATTCCTATCAGCGCCGCTAAAATGACTATATCCACACCCACAGTGGCACCGCCTATGCCAGCTACTATTCCTAGAGAAGTATTAACTCCATCACCAAAACCAAAAACAACATCTCTAATGTAATTACTTTCTTTTATGTGAGGTTCAACGTGATTGCTTTGTACCCTTTCCAACGTATCTTCTACCTAGTTGTTGTTTTAATATTTTATAAATTCATCAAGTCAATTTCGATTTATTTATTGGTTATACTAATGCGCAAAAAATTCATCCAGCTGGTTTTGATTTTTATTTGCTTAGTAATTGGACTGTGTGTCTTTTAAAGGAGTATTTAATCAGAGTAGTAGAAAATAAGCATTATTATTTAATTTTGATAAACACGATGGAAGGATGGTATTTATTAAAACAAATTGTCTCCGTTAGTTGAATTGAATTATGTGATATTCTCTTTTATAAAACACATAAAAAAAGATAAGCAAGCCTAATTAGATTTTGGACGTATTACTCCAAAAATTTTTAGGGTTAGATAACAAGAAAATATGTTTTCTTGAAGCTTATGATATTCCTTATTGGTGTAGTCCTTTTCAACAGCTAGATATGGAATTATTTTTGCCTTTAAATCCATAGCAGCATTAAAAACTTCATTTTTGTCTTCCTTAATACTCTTTGAATAATCAAATTCAATCCTGTCCTCAAGCAGATCCTTAATGAAATTATTAATTGAATTCTCTCTAATTATCGAATAATTAAATTTCGTAGACTCGCTCATTAATTGAATTTATCTCTATAGTAAATAAGATTATTGATTGTCATCCATTATAATATAGCCAAAAAAATAATTACAAAAGTTCATCGACTTTTATTAGTGCTCAAATATCATTGTAGCAAAAGAAATGCATTATCCATCATTTATTCAAGTATATAGAAATGAAATTATAAAAATTATATTATCTTATAAAATAACAATAATTATATTAAGATTTAATTAATAGGATCTTTATATATATCATCAACGAAAATTTATTATATATTTTGAAATGTCCAAATTGTTTTTCTGAAATGGTTTTGACATCTAGGTTCTGCGTGGAATTGGATAAATGCCCCGAATGTGAAGGTATATGGTTAGATTGCGGCGAAATCGAAAAAATAGCTGATAATAACAACATTGGGAATGAACTTCATGAAAGAAATCAATTGGAAAAAAACCATGATTGTGATGGTCAAGATAAGGGTTATTATTTTTACAAGAAAGACTATCGTGAAGATGCCTCTCGTGACGAGATGTTCGATTTTGAATAATCAGGACTAATATGATATTATTTATTAAATATGAATAAATATTAAATAAGACTATTAAACTAAGTATTATACTATTCCGGTTATTTGACTGATTGACACGTTCTTTAGCAAAAAACCTATGGATTGATGACTTTTAGTGGATTTTTGTATCATAAATTCAAAAAATAAATCTCCTAAAATTAAGATGTATCGGATTACTACAAGTCAAAAGAAAATGACTTAAAGGATGAAGGCCTGGTATCTATGTTATCTGTACGTGCAATAACATATCCAGATCCTTGATTTATAGTTTCCATGAATCCGTTTTGGTCATTAACCCCCTCTTGTTCCTTTAATTTGGAGAGATTGTTTAAGGTCCAATAGGGAATTTCCTTACCCGAGCCATTATCAATAAATGTTTCAATCATTCTGGTATCTTTATCTGTCAAAAATGTTCTTACTTTAAGTTCTACATCTTCTTTGTTTGTCAGATTGTTATTAAATATAGGATTACCTTTCTCATCTACTTGATGGAAAATAAAACTGTCCTGTGCTAATTCCTTTGTAGTATTAAAATCATATTTTACGTACTTGCCATCATCCCGATATTCTAATAGATTCGGGTTACTACTGCCCGAAACATCAAACAATACTCCAAAGCCACGCTCTTCATCGGGTTCATTGCTTCCGTGACGTCCTGTATTAAATTGAAGAGCTATATATGTTTCATTTTCAAACTTGTCTTTAGGCTCTTTAAAATACTCGTGTATGTTTCCATGCCAAATTATTTCCTGATTCTTTGCAGCAGACATATCTGGTATTCCTTCTGAATTTTCTCTTACTATCTCTAATCGAGGTGAGTTTATGTCATTATTTTCGCTTTGTGTATGCTTATTAAAGTCCATAGTTACTCTTAATTTTTTGTCTTGACCTGCGGGATCATCTAATTCAAATGAATATTGTTGATCAAATTTTGTGTCGGCTAACAGCAGACCATTATCAGCAAAATTATCTACTTTTAAATCATTTTCATCAGAATCGTTTGATTCACAGGGTATTTCAGATTGATTACCATTATATTCCGTGCAGGAGATCGAATCTGATACTCTAAGAATTTTACAAATTCCTGTATTCTCATTATTGGTATTGGATTTATTTGTTTTATTGGATTCGGTCATAGATAATGCGGTTGAATTATTGCCATCATTATTATCGGTGATGTCTTGCGGTATGCAATTAGATACCTTTGTCGTATTAATTAAAATAGATGGATTTATCGACGTAGATGAAGATTCGTTGATGACTGTACTAGCAACATCTTGTACTTTATGCTCCATAACTAGGGACAAAAATATATAAATAGTGAAAACGAGCACAGAGGACTTTGAAATCAACGATACAGAGAGTTTCACAGTTCTTCTTAGTTAAACATTATATATATATGATAAATTTATAGTCGATTAATTTTGATA
>JACDCB010000228.1 GCA_013694585.1 Candidatus Nitrosopumilus sp.
GTATCTGATGAAGCCCCCGAATCTATCTCTGTTACTACAGAAGTCCTTCTTTCAAATCTTACCTTAGAAGAATATAGCAATTCATCTCTAAGCATGTTGGAAAGCCAATTTCCTAACTTTACTCTAATTGAGTCTTCTAATTCTACACTATCTGGATATCCAGCACACCAAATAGTATATACATATACTTTCGAAGGTGTAGACCTAAAAAACTTGCAAATTTGGACTATAGCAGATAATATGGTTTATGTATTAACATATGGTGGAACTACTAAAGAATTTGACGATTCATTACCTGTTATTCAGAATATGATTGACTCATTTGAAATAACAGAGATACAATAATTTTTATTTTATGTTAAATAGAATAGAACTTTGTATTTCTTCTGATATTTATTTTATTATAGAGGCCTTTACCACAAGGAACTTAATCCTTACTGGCCCAGCAATGTCTTTTTAATGAATTCTGCGAATAATATGTTGTATTTGGAAGTGATAGGATGTGAAAATAATATTGACAACAAAAATAATGAATTAAGATCAAAAAAGGAAAATCCCTAATAGATTCTCTTGTTATACTCTATTTTAATAATCCCCCTAATACATCGGTTGCTTTTTGTGTTAGAGATGAATCAGATGAGGTAGAATTATTCGTTGTTGATGCTGAATTATTATCTGTTCTTTGACTATTATCATTTCCTGTCAGTAACTTTGTGGCCTGATCTTTAATAGCGGATAAGTCTTGGGCCAATGCCAACTGGTCTAATGAATTGCTTACGAATGAGGCTATCAAAATAAATGACAGTAAAAAATTCGCAATAACTAGAATTTTCTTCATTTTTTTCAAATTGTAATGTTTATAATATTATTTAACCGGTATAAGATCATAATATGTTACTGATACATTTCTCGCTCGGATATAGCAATTGAAAGTTTTTCTATAGAAAAGATGAAATTTACTATAATCATTTAGTACTATTATTTGATAACATTTGAAATTAATCCAAGGATAATAAGCAATAAAATAATTAATCAAGAAAATACTGAATTGTTATTTTTGTTGGACGATGAATTTGTATTTTGATAAAGGGGTAAAAATAAAAATAAATTGGTAAAACAGTCAAACTGATTGGACTAAATTAAATAATATTAAAGCACTTCTCACCGTCATGGGAAGCCATGAATTTTGTGTACAAGAATTCTCTTTCGAATATATCGCGATAATCTTTTCAACAACAGAGATTTGGAAATTGCATTTATTGAATTCAATAAATGCTTTCAGCTTTAGCGAAGATAATTATCTCTTCATCTGTGTTATTGATTTCTAATTTAACACACTTTATAAGTATCTGACAAACGCTTCAGTCATAAATATGACGTACCTAATATAAAATGATAATCCATTAACTAAAGATAAGATAAATGCAAGAGAACAATAAAAATAAGAAGATAGTTTCTGACAATGAATTAGAAAGGCAAAAAATGATAGATGAGGGTGGTACCCAAAAATATGGTGGCAAAGATAAAAGTAAAACAAAAGACGACAATATTTTGATCGATTCAGAACATTAATCAAAGCACTATGACGTAGTAAAAAGAGTTAGTCTATATGAAGAAGGTAAATGTATAAAATTGGATCCTATCCATAATAACAATATTGTACACGAACTCTACAAATTATGCACGGTGGTATTACCTGAAAAGGTAACATGGTCGATTGATGAATTACATTCTCACATCAACTCCAATAAATCAGTAGAGAAATCTCATTCATTTCAAACATTAAAAAAAGAACTTAAAAGATTGGAGGATAATGGAGCAATTATTTTAGTAGATGAATATCGATCAATAAATCTCATAGGACCGAAACTCTCTGAATTGCTAGACGATCAGATTTCAAAGATATAATGTGTGAATACCAATGTCAAAGAATCAGGATTAAAAAGACAAAGTTAGATGAAATGTCACAAAAGAAAAAAATTATAGAAATGCAATCTGATAACTTTGTCATGACTTCTTATCAACTTGGTTTATTATACATGCATCATGTCTGGTAATCCATTTTTAGGTTATAGTTGAATTTCGTTCAATATAGGAATCTAATCAAACCCCAAATGAGGTCTGCCATAAACGGTCATTCTGTATTTGCAAATTAGGTAATAACAATTACCATTTGTCTTTGGGAAGCGATTCATATTGATCAATTGCTTTTTTCGTAATAAATACATCTTCTGCATCATCGGGATTAACAAAAATATAGCCATTTCTAAGTAAGATATCTCTTACATGTTGACGCATTTCTAAGTTTGAATAGTCATATTTATTATTGGTGTCCATCTTACATGCCTCCATGTAAACTTGACTAAACCTACTAGAAGTCTTTAAATTCCCTTTTGTCTTTTCAATCATACCTTTTACAACAAGATAGATTAATCGGCGCACCTCTGGAGAAACATCATCAGATATCATGTTTATTATAGAATAAGATTATATTTAATTACTATACTATGATTTTCAACTACCGCCTGATCCGAGGATGAGGTGGATTTATATCGTAAAAGCAGATGTAAAAAAGTTAGCTTTGAGCGTTGGTCATTTTGGTATGATGTATTGTATTGTAATAATGTAATACTCTTCTAATAAAGTAAGTTAATTATATAATTATTGGTTATAATTCGGATTCGAGTTGGAATTAATTCCGCATCGTTATTAACCTTTTATATCCAAGTATATCAAATGGATGACAGACCTAATCAAGATATTTCAAATGAGAAAGAGAAAATAAAGGAAGAAGATAAAGAAGAGGTAAACGAAGAACAACCAGAACAACCGAAAAGTGAAGAAATAATAGAACATCCTGAGCATTGAAACATTTTCAGTTCATGTAGAACTTTCCCAAAAGATTATCACCTTATTTATTACAATGGCTTATGCTGAATCGTTACATCTGGATTTGTTATTCGAGTTCTCGAACGATGACAGAATTTATTCTATTAAAGGAAGTAATAAGAAATGTGGAAAGAAATCGACAGAGTGAATTATTAGCAAAGATTGCAGAAATTGTAAATTTATCCTTTCATAAAAAAGCATATATAAAATTTTCCTGTAGTAACTATCAGGATAGATCTTCATTATTGAAGTAGTATTGTTCAATTATCTTTCTTTATAAGAAAAATAAGGATGTCTTAAATCCGATAATGTAAATGAATGTCATATGACTAAAATAGTTAAACTTCAAGTCATATCGCCACCAAACGCAGAGACGAAGACAATTTTTACCATGGATGATAAAGATGTTTTGTTCAAAGGGATCACATTAGAATCCCACATTTGTGGGTATTGTGGATTTGTTTTAGCAGAAAATGTAATGGTTTATAATTATCGCGATATAATATTACAATGTCCTAGTTGTAAATCTTATAATGGAGCGCCAAATAATGACAATTTTTAATAAGCGGTT
>JACDCB010000226.1 GCA_013694585.1 Candidatus Nitrosopumilus sp.
TAATATCTATAAATCATGACATTAAGTTTAAACTGTAAGGATGCAGGCGATCCTGTTTGCACTCATACAATGTATGGTGAAACTGAGCAAGAACTTTTAGAGAACGCAAAAAGACACGGTATTGAGGCTCACGGATATACAGAAGAGACATTTAACGAACGAATCGGGAAGGATAAGGAGAACTTTAGAAAATTAATAAAGTCTGCTTAATCTGAATTTTTTATGTAATTTTTTACCTCCATAGTATTTTACTCTTATAATCTCAGGGCATAATGATAACATACTGGAAGTAGTTTGCACGGTTGCAAGATATTCACATTATCTATAAGGGATAAATCATTTCATAATGGCTTCGGTGGGACGAGTGTGAAAATTCATACTAGTTATTTATACTGACTTTTGTTTGTGTCTACATCATATACCTTTATGTATATTTGTGGGTGAAGTGGTATCTCTGTGATACATCAAACAACAGTCAAAACTCTAATGCTTGGAGCGTTAGGAGGAGTAATAGCAAGCATCATCATGTATCCTTTCCTTTTTCTTACTACCAGTATGATGGGAATTCCTTTAGATGACTTATCAATAGCCAGAGGCATGGCAATAAGTAATATCAATGACAATTATTATCTTAATTTGACATTGGGTATTGGAATGCATTTACTTACTGGAGCCATTGCAGGTGCGATATTTACAATTATAGTAAGTACGATAAAGAAATTAAGAATTATTAATTTTAAAAGAGGAATTATGGAGGGGATTGTTTATTCAATTATCATATTCATAGTGTTGTATATTCCGACTACTGTGAGCATGGTCCATCCAAATCTCGTTGATATCATGAATCAATCCAATCCCGCCCAGAGTAGTTCAAAAGATCAGAAAACTGTTGAACAAAATCTTATTCCAATATACGGGTTTGGATTTATTGCACATATCATATTTGGAGTAGTATTAGGAATTATGACATCATTGTTAATTTTTAGAGGCTACGTGATTCAAAAGAAATAACACAGTTTCTTATGTGTTTTATTGCACATTAATATCGTTACTAAACTAGGTAGCTGATTCAGTGGGACTAAGTTCCGCATGTTAGAGGGGTCCGTAAATCTATCTATAATCATACAACTATGGATAATTATTTGTATTTCAAGCAAACCCGCTAGAATATTTTTCAGAAAAATTAAATATTGACTTGGCCTAAAAAAGTAAGGATATAGAAAATATACTCAAGCAATTTACTATTAGATTAAGAAATTTAAAGAATAAATCCCAATACTCATAATCCTATGATATGTGTAGTAGAAAATTGGAATTTAACTAGAAAGGTGAAAAGAAATGACAGAATATACTAAATTAAAATCTTATTATGGTAGAGATCTTGCAAAACTTCTTGCAGATAAAGTTTACAGCATATTTCCAAAATTTCAAAAACTAAAGTTTATCGAGAGAGTAGATAAGAATACGAAAGATCTGGAACTGAAGGCTCGTGTCGAGGTAATTACAGACTCACTGTATGAATTTCTTCCTAAAGACTACAAAGAATCCGTCAATATTATGATGAATATACTTGGACCACCCAATCAAAATGAGACTGGAATGTTTAGAGATGGCTACTGGCTTATGCCAATAGCATTTTTCGTAGAAAAGTATGGTATTGATGATTTTGAGACTTCAACTAATGCAATTTATCAAATAACACAGCGAAGTACTGGTGAATATGCTGTACGTCCTTTTCTTATAAGGTTTCCAGATAGAATGATATCTCTAATGCTAAAATGGTCACAAAACAAAAACGTTCATGTAAGAAGGCTATCTTCTGAAGGGATAAGACCGAGACTCCCTTGGGCAAAAAAGCTTGACCAATTTATTAGAGATCCGAAACCAATCATACCCATACTTGAGAATTTAAAACAGGATGAATCGTTATTTGTAAAAAAATCAGTAGCAAATAACCTCAATGATATTCTAAAAGATAATTATGACATTGGATTTAAGCTATTAAAAAAATGGTCAGAGTCTCAAAATACTAATACACAATGGATAATAAAACATGCATTAAGAAATGAATTAAAAAAAGGAAACCTCGAAGCTAAAAGGCTAATACCATATAATTAACAAACATGAAAATAATCTACAGTCTCTTCAATTATAGTCATCTAATCCATTGTATTTAAGAGAAACAAACAAAAATGTAAAAATACCGCGGGTTCGGTGGAAATCATGAGGATATCCACATGGGTTTAATTAATGATTTCATTCATTTTAAGAACATCAAAATAAAAAATAGAATGATCAGTTTTACAACAGAATCAGAAACCATTTTATCTGCGTACAAGTTAAAGAAATGAAAAAATGATTTAGGATAGCAACAACACATTTTGATGAAATTCATCATTTTTGATTAACATATAATAAAAAGTTTGATAGAATAATTTACTTAATTATTCCACAATACATAATTTCATTGGCAAAAATATACGCGATTTTGTTTTGAACCCTTTTCTCATTTATGTACCAGAATTTGGAGAATAAAGGACGACAAATCTAATCAGCGTTCCCTAGATCATTCGCTAAATATGTGGTAGGAAAGAAAAGAATTAAAACGATAAGATCCTGATAATATAGACAAAGAATGTCTTTTGCAGGTGAACTAAAGAATGACTCGATAGACATATGGAACAATATACTTGACCATGTATTTATCCAGGAAATCTCAAACGATACTTTACCAAAAGAAAAGTTTATTGCTT
>JACDCB010000261.1 GCA_013694585.1 Candidatus Nitrosopumilus sp.
TTCAACGAAGCAAACCAATGAAAAAAATTTATCAATTGAAATCACATTTATTTCGCAATTTTCTTATTTTTTCAAACAAATCAAACTAGAGCATAATGAACGGGTTCAATTCCGGAAATGTCTCTACGATGATCTTTCTTTATCCACCGATAAAGAAGATGACTCTGCTAACACAATTTATCTGAAAAGGGCTCAAAATCGGGAAAATGATGATGTTATTATAAAGGACTACGAGGTAAAAGGTGATACTTCAACGAAGCAAACCAATGAAAAAAATGTATCAATTGAAATCCCATTTATTTCGCAAGTTTCTTATTATATCAAACAAATCAAACTAGAGCATAAAGAACGGGAACAATACCGGAAATCACTCTACGATGAACTATCTTTTACAGAGAATAAAAAATTAACTCTAGAAAACAATCTTAAAGAAACAATTGACAAAAACAACAACATTCTAACTCATTTGGAGTGGTATAATTTCTTAAAACAAAATTTGGCTGATAATCATAATATGAATTTAGATGATGAAATTATAGTTTTTTCATCAATTATCAGAGACTTTAAAAAATACAATTATAATTTTCTTGACATTATAAACGAATACAAACAAATCCGATCGTTGAGCCATGAAAGAGATCATATTCAAAATGACATAAATGTGAATATTCCTATGCACCAGGACTTGCTCAAACAGGTTGACTCATTAAATTCTCAACTTGATGTCTCTAGGCAAACTATGAAAATATACTCGGAACTCCTCGCAATGGGTTTTGACCTCAAGAAGCTTAAACAACTCTATTATACAATTTTTGAAATCTCATTAGCCAATCATATGCCGGTCCAGGATGCCGTCGCAAAATTTCTCAACGATATTGAAGATCAGTATGACAGTAAACTAGGATTTGAAATCAAAATAAAAGATTTGAGAGCTACAATAGATGAATTGAAGGATGAAATTCCAAATTACAAATCAAATTTACAAATCCAAAGCCATATGGCTCCTTCATTATTGTATCTTTCAAATAATGGAGTAACAAATGAAGATATCATAAACATGAGTCAGCTAGTAGTTTCATTTCAAAATAGCAACTTTCTTGCTCTTAGCTCGTCTCAAAGTGGAAATACATCTAATAGTATTGGAAATAATAATACCAAAAAAAACTTCAAAAATGAAAGTTGGAAATCAATTATTAATAAATTTAGAAGCATACAGAACATCGATTCAGAAATTGAAAAACTAACTATTCAGCGTAATGAATTAGAATTGTACATTCTTTTGGACCAAGGTCCAAAAAAGGATGATAAAAATGATGAATGCTCTAACAAAAAGTATCGTAATAACTGACTATTGACATATTCCCACACTGTAGGCATTTAGAGGATGCAATATTATTTTAAATCTTGATACAGAATTAATTTCATTGAAAGTTAAATCTCGATGATACCTTGTAGTAAGATATGGAGAGATTAAGAGATACGATAATAATAAATGCAATCAGGATACTAGTTTTTTCAAAGAAGAAATCTATGAGTAATACTAGATTGATCAACTTCAAACTTGTAATATGTGTTTTATCCGCAATTGCCTTGGCATATATTATTTATCCACTCTTTAGCATCTTTATTTTTGTTGAACCTAGTAACTTATTAGACTCACTGATAAGGCCCGATGTAATTGACGCATTTGTTTTAAGCATAGGCACTGCGTCAATATCCACGTTGTTAATAGCAATATTTGGCATACCACTGGCATATTGTTTATCGAGATACAAATTCCCAGGCAGATCTGTTGCACAAGTTATTATTGTTATTCCTTTAGTATTGCCACCACTAGCAAGTGGTGCTCTCCTTTTGGGAGTGTTTAATCCTCAGTCATTTTTGGACAGACTCTTTCCCAATATCGAGTTTACTCAATCAATAATAGGAATCATCATAGCGCAAACATATGTTGCATCTCCGTTTATGATCCTTGCAAGTATGGCTGCGTTTGATTCGGTAGACAAATCATTAGAAAATGTTGCACGAGTTCTTGGAAAGAGGCATTGGGAAGTTTTCATAAAAATTTCTATCCCACTTGCAAAAAAAGGAATTATGGTTGGAATTATGATGACGTGGATAAGGGCAATTGGAGAATTAGGAGCAACATTGATGTTGGCATATAATCCTCATACCATTTCAATCCAAATATATGAAGATAATGCCATAGGAGGTTTGTCACAAGCTATTCCGGGCATAATTTTGTCTATTTTACTTTCAGTAGTTTTAATAATTGTATATTCTATAATTGTGAAAAAATCAAGTGGTGATACCAGAAAAAACAATAAAATATTTAGTTTTGGAGAATCATGAGGGAGAGATTAATTTGACCCTAGAAATAGTTAATGTTACCAAGTCATTTCCAGGATTCACGCTAGGACCAATTAATCTGAAATTGCAAGATAACATGATTATGGTATTAATTGGCCCCACAGGAAGTGGCAAATCCACTCTCCTGAATCTAATCGTGGGATTGACCAAACCTGACAAAGGATCTATCTACATCAATGATGTCGATATAACCAATATGCCCACTGAATCCAGAAGAATTGGATATTCTTTTCAAAACCCAAGCCTCTTTCCACATTTGAATGTCTATGAGAATATTGTATTTGGTATTAGAAAACGTGATAGAGACAATAGAAAATTACAAATTAAGAGACTTGTTGAATCCTTTGGACTGTCTCATCTTCTCGACCGAAATATACTTGGATTAAG
>JACDCB010000262.1 GCA_013694585.1 Candidatus Nitrosopumilus sp.
AAGATAAATAATAATTAAATTCCATTATCTCCAAAGTTATGCAGTTAACAATGTCATTCTAAATTGTTGTTGTTATATTTGGTTATCATATTGCTGGTTTTACTATTGTCGTAGCGCTATTACAACACCGCACAAAGCAATTTTGCTAGTGCCATACGATTAGGATCGCCTTGCTAGACACAAATAACTAATAGCAATGTCGAAGAATCAAACAATAACGAATGCATTTTAGACATATTCGACAATTACTTGAAAGGTGGTATGCTGATTGTTTTTCAAGCCTTGAGGTCTAATGTGTTCAGCGATGACTTTGCTATTGTCAGATTGAAGATAAAATCTCAAAAGAGCGCAGTCTTTCAGTATGGTCATAAATATGAGAAACAGCCATGATTTCATCTACCTGGGTTCGATTCAAAAAGGAATCTAAACCCTTTTTAACCTTCGAAGGGCCTCCAACAAAAGAATATTTGAGCCTTTCACCCACGGCATATTTCTCAAGTTGGTCCCATACGTTATCCATATTGTTTACAGGGGGCTGTAATAGTCCATGGTTTCTTCTAATCATTCCCAAAGCCATTAGTTGTACAGAGGTGAATAGATGGTTTGCCTCTTCATCGGTATCAGCTGCAAACACATTGACAGCAGCCATGACATAAGGTTCCTTTAGAGTTTTAGAAGGCTGGAACCGTTCTCGATAGATATTTACAGCCGATTCCAAGTATGCAGGAGCAAAATGACTAGCAAAGGCGTATGGCAGTCCCCAGGCTGAGGCCAGTTGAGCACTAAATATACTAGAACCCAAAAGCCAGATCGGAATATTCAATCCCTCTCCTGGAGTAGCCCTTACCTCTCTACCAGCGGTTTGAGGGGCAAAATAGTTCATTAATTCCTCTACGCTGTTAGGAAAATCTTCCTCTGATTCATCCAGACTACCACGCCTTAAGGCCATAGCAGTCAGCCTATCAGTTCCGGGGGCACGGCCTAAACCTAGCTCAATCCTGCCCGAATACAAACTCTCTAGGGTTCCGAATTGTTCGGCTATAATCAGGGGGCTGTGATTTGGGAGCATTATCCCCCCAGAGCCGACTCGAATGATAGAAGTACCTCCTGCTATAAATCCGATTAGCACTGAAGTAGCTGCACTGGCTATACCTTTCATATTATGATGTTCTGCTAACCAATATCGCTTATATCCCCATCGTTCTACGTGCTGAGCCAAATCCAAACTGTTTTGCATTGACTGGCCGGGAGAACCATCAGCGTTTACCATTACCAAGTCAAGAACCGACAATGGTAGGTCAATTTTCTTTCTAGGATGCTGCACAATGTAACTATACTAATCCGATGCTTTTATCCTTCAATTGATATTTCAAAATGGCCTATTGTAAATTGACGAGTGTACTTCCCCCACCCCATAGCATAATTATAATATTATGCTAATCAAATCTAGTTAGCAGATGAATTCATCGAAAAGTTTCTTGCTGGTTTCGTATTTCATCCTCCTAACAAAATGTATGTAAAGCATGGAGAAAAAGATCTACAAAGATTTACTTTACAGACAACTAATAATCCTATAAGGTAGTAATGCGCATATGCAAGACATAATGAAAGTATAGATAATTCATTATGCGAGCATTTTGGATTAGTAAATCAAACGATAAAACCTAGGACACCTTCTGGCTGCGAGGAATGTTTACAAATCGGTTCTGAATGGGTATATTTGCGGCTATGTTTAAGCTGTGGACACGTAGGCTGTTGTGACTCATCTCCAACCAAGCATGCAACAAACACTTTCACAAAATGGAACATCCTATAGTAAAATCATTGGAACCAGGCGAAAACTGGGAATGGTGTTATATCAATGAAATATTAGTAGAATAAGGATTAGATTCAGAACGTAGCATACATACTTTGAATGTGTTCTGTTTCTAATTATTATAAACGAAAATAGGCATCTTCATGTATCGATTATCGTCAAGGAAACAGAGCCGAGACAAGTTATTCCCATAACCTAATGAAAAATGCATGTTTTTTACATATACATTAATTCCTAATCAAAGAATGAGAATCAAAGATAAGACAGATAATAAATAATATTTTTTGATCAAATATCTTGGTTCTTTAAAGGACTGTAGTTTTTATAGTTTTATGGCGGATCTGATCACTAATGTTATTCTTTTCACAAATTAGAAATATTCTGAATATAGCTATACTATGATAATGTTTTTGGTTCCCACGGAAAAACAATCCATTTATCATGGTTCAATGTTTTTCCGATAAATGCTGTTTCATTGCCATCAGTGTTGTTGAATCTTCTCATAAGAAATGCATAATCGCAATCAAAATTTCTCATTGCACAACGGACTTTAGAAAACGTTTCACCAGTATCGTATATTTCATCCACTACAAGGTATTTTTTATCGGTAGCCAATTGAGGCATTTCTTCTAAATACAGCTTTTTATTTCTAACTGGTATAAACTGTATATGATCTATATCAAGCTCGAGTGCCATCAACCTAGATGGAATGATTCCTCCATTTGTTATTCCTAGAATCACGTCATACTTTTTGTTTGAACTTTGTATTTTAGCTGCAACAATCTTTGTTAGTAATCCTACTTCCCCCCAACTGCAATACTCTTTAGGGGAGCTTTTTTCATTCAATTCTTCTTTTCGAAACGTCAAATTACTATTATACTATTAACAATAACAACAACAACAATATTAACAATCAGAATTTCGTATTTCTATACTTCTATTATTAATAGTGCCCGGCAATTCCCCATATTTAGATAAGATTAAATTCCAAATAATTTAAGGAGGATTAGTAATACACAGATGACTATACATAAATCAGTATGTCGGGTAGAGTGTTCTACATGTATATGTGCTACTACTAATCAAACTGTTTCTAGGAACGTCGATACTATTCTATTAAATTGATTTGGATACAGATTCATCAATCCATGCTCGACATCTCTTAGTTGAACAAGCCAGGCGCAAGGGATTGTATCCAAAAATGATTTGCGAGATTTATAATAAATTTATATAAATAATTAGATATTCTGTAAAATCATCTGATATTATAGTAGATATTTGGAATAAACTAAACACGCTGAAATCAAGAGGAACATGGTAAATGATTATTCCATCCCAAAAGCAACATTCAGACATTAACTATTAGTTTAAATCTATTTCCGAAATTTATTCTAGATTTTCTACCATACTTCTACCTTATCTACGGACTATGGACTATGGTCCTAGAAATTATTTCTATTCAATTTTTTCTCTACATATTCATAGAAATATCTAAAATATCTAATATAAGTTGAATTGTAGTAATATAGTTTACAAGTATGAATACAAGTAAAACATTACTAGTATCAACAGCAGTTGTTCTCGCACTTGCTTTGGTCTTAGCCCCTGTAGCAATTTCAGAAGATGCATTAGCAAAAAAAAGTAACAAAGCAAAACAAATCATTAGCCAATCTCAAAAATCAAAACAGAACAGTCAAGTAGTTTCTGGCGGTAGTTCAGTGCTATCTGGCAACAACTTAAACTTCCAATTCCAATCCAATACAGGAAATAACGCTTTAGCACAAGCAAACAACTAATCCTTTTTTTTATTGTTCTTTTATCTTATATTGAATTTATCAGAATCTGATAGATATTAGGTAAATTCAAATGGAAATTGTGGATATTTTTTCATCCATCTATTCTTTTTGAACCTGAAGATAGGATAGAATAGAATCAAATGATATCTAAACCGATTCTGTTTTTGATCTATTTTTTATTGTTGGTTTATAGCTCCCCAATAATAAAGAATTTGTAACAACAGTAACAGAGCTCATGGCCATTGCTACTCCAGCAAGAATCGGAAGCCATCCAAATACTGATAATCCCAAAATGGGAACCAATGCACCGCCTGCTATTGGTATTAATCCGGTATTGTAAGCAAAAGCCCAGAACAAATTCTGTTTTATTTTTGAGACGGTTTTCCTTCCTAATTCCAATGCTGTAACAACATCTCTAATATCGTTTTTTATTAAAATTATGCCCCCAGTTTCTTTGGCAACATCTGTTCCGGACCCTATTGCAATTTCCAAATCTGCTCTAGCTAAAGCGGGAGCATCATTAATTCCGTCTCCGACCATTGCCACAACTTTGTTTTCTTTCAGCTTTATATTACTTACAATCTCTTCCTTTTGGCGCGGTAATACCTGTGCTAATACTCTTTCAATTCCAATTCTGGAAGCGACAGCCTTTGCGGTCCTTTCATTATCTCCAGTAAGCATTACGGATTCAATTCCCATATTTTTTAGGTCAAGTATCGCTTCTTTGGCACCTTCTTTTATGGCATCAGAAATTGCAATTATTCCCGATAAATGATTGTCTATTGAGACTAATACTGCAGTTTTACCATCTTGTTCCAATTCCGAAAGTGTTGTTTCGGCGTTTCCAGGAATTGATATATTATTGTCTAGTATCATCTTTCTATTTCCTATCATTATTTCATGGTTAGAATAGCTGGCTCTAAGACCATGACCTGCTACTGCCTCCAATGAATCAGGCGAGACTATAGAAATTCCTTTTTCCTTTGCTTTTGTTATTACAGCTTTAGCCAATGGATGTTCAGACCCTGATTCTGCTATCGCTGCTAGTTTTAATAGTTCGTTATCATCCATTTGATAAAGTGTTATTATGTCTGTAACAGATGGTTTTCCTTCTGTTAATGTCCCAGTCTTATCAAATACTACTAAATTGACTTTACTTGCTATTTCTATATACTCGCCGCCTTTATACAAGATACCATTTTCAGCACCCTTTGCCGCACCCATCATTAATGCAGCTGGGGTAGCCAATCCTAAAGCACAAGGACATGCTATTATCATGACAGAAACAAATGCCAATATTGAATAAGTTAACCCTGCATTTCCTACAAAATACCATCCAAGGAACACTCCAATTGCTATTAGGACAATAGCAGGAACAAAATACTTGGCCACCTGGTCTACCATTCTTTCCAGTTTAGCTTTCCCTGTTTTGGCCTCTTCTACAAGAGTTATTATTTGAGATAAAACCGTATCTTGGCCAATTTTAGTTGCTTTTACTTTTAAGAGGCCATTTTTGTTAATTGTAGCTCCAATTACTCCATCTCCTTTTACTTTGTCAACAGGTATACTTTCACCTGTTATCGCAGATTCGTCTATGGAAGACGAACCATCCATTATCATTCCATCAGTAGGAACTCTTTCACCGGGGCGTATAATCATTAAATCACCCTCTACAATTTCTTCCACTGGAATGTCCATTTCCCTAAATTCCTTTGCAACTAGTTTTAGTCTAGAATTATCTAAAACATTATTACTTTGATTATTATCATTTCTATCTGCATTATTTTTTTCTCTTATTTTAAGTCTTAATACGCGTGCAGTTCTTGGTTTTAGGTCTAAAAGCTTTCTGACTGCATCTGATGCCTTTTCCTTTGTTTTTGTTTCCAGCAGTCTTCCTACTAGAATAAGGGTAATTATGATTGCAGCCGTTTCAAAATATACCGCTGTAAATGGAAAATATCCTGGAATTATGGTAACGATAGCGCTATAAACATATGCAGCTGTTGTTCCAATCGCAATTAATGTATCCATATTGGATGCTTTAGCTTTGATACCATCCCAGAACCCCCTGTAAAAACGCCAGCCAATCCAAAATTGTATTGGAGTCGCCAAAGCTAAAAGTAAGTAATTGATATATTCCATCATTTCCATTGGATAAAGATGTCCCAGTTGTGGAATCATATGTGGTAAGCTAAGCAAAATGATTGGTATGGTTAGTACTATACTTATTGTAACATGTATTTTTAATTTTTTTAGGGCCTTTTCGGGTTCAAGAAATTCATTTAAACATTGAGATGAGCAAAAATAATAGGTTATTCCATCTTCAGTATGATGAATGGAGTTTTCACTTTCTTCAACGAACATTCCGCATATGGGGTCCTTTGCCATACATTAAGTAATAATTAATAGATATATAACAACAAGGCTTTACAAATGTAAAATCAATTTATGTTGGAAAAATTTTTCTAGAAGGATTGATTCTCAGGAACTTATGTTCATATTCCTTCTAACAGCTCAATTAATTAAATAAATTAGATTAGATCAATAGAATTATTGACATCCTATGAAAAAGCCTACTTTAAAGTTGTTGGAATGTATTGCACTATATGCAAACCTATCGTAGAAAAACAATTAAAAGATAAAGATGGGATTAAAAAAATAGATATAAACAATATAACAAATACGGTAATTGTTGAGTTTGACCCCTTATCAATAACCAAGCAAGATATTAAAGAAAGATTAGAAGAATCAGGATACAAATTCGTTAGAGCGGCTCACTAATTACTAAATGTAATTTTGATTTTATCTAAACTAAATATAAGAGCCCAGAAATACAACCACTAATCTTTACAAATGTAAAGAATAATATGACAAGACGAGTCAGATGACATCGAGTCAAATGCCACAGCCTTGATGAAATCGATGTATCTATTCTAAGATCGCTACTAGAAGACGGTAGAAAATCATTTAGACAGATATCGAGGGACACGGGAATAACGACCCCAACAGTAAAGTCACGATATGAAAGGTTAGTTAACATAGGATTTATCAAAAGGGTCCTACCAGTTTTTGACTTTGAAAAAGTAGAGCCACAAGAAAAGAATTTCATTCAATTAAAGGACCTTAATGAAAATGCAAAGAGAAAAAAGAACATCAGTAAAAATCCTCAGAACAAGATATTAAAAAAAGAGATAGATGAGATTCAGAAAAGAATTGCAAGTGGCCTAGCAATAAACATTATTTGTGATTTTTGTGATGGGCCTGTCTATGGTAAACCTAGAATCCTAAAATTTGCAGATATTGAACGATTCTTTTGTTGTGCATCGTGTAAGTCAGGGTATACTGAAAAATATCGAGGAAGAATAGAATCGATTAAAAGAAGATATGATGGTAAATCCGAAATGTATGAGTAGTATATTTATTTATTATTGATTTGTCTCGATATCCATATTTTGATGGATCTTGCTCGAATTATTGTTTACACGCAGCAGAACATAAGTATATTTTGTTTGCATTAAATTATGATACATGTTTTGTTTTGTAGTTTTTTCATCCACGTTCCTATTACAAACTGGATCTTTTGCTATTTACATTAATTGTATACTAAGATATTTAACTACGGGTTTTTACAAATATAAAAAAGAATGTAAAAGATGACTAGTTAACTTCTACTCTATGATTAGTAATAAATCCATTGTCTCCTATCATACTTTTTAGTGTTAGTAACAAAGGTTCTAATTTTTCTTCTTCATCTATTGTTTCATCATCATGGGTCGGAGTACAAATGTAAAAAGCCAAAAAAATATTAGAGACTATTATTCTTTGGTAAAGTTTTATCGTCTACAAGTTTAAATCGCGATAGGTGCTTATATGCAATAAACACCACTAGAGCAATTATCAGAAAATCGATAATTTTTGATATAAGATGTCCATATCTAAACTCTGTAATCTCGCCTGATATATTAGTCATTTTAGCAGACATTGCATCTAGACTTCCCGCAGGTAAAAATAATCCAATTAGAGGATTTACAATGTCATTTACTAATGAAGTTACCAGTCCAGAAGCAGCCTGACCTACAACAAAGGCTAGCGCCAACCCAATTATACCAAATGTTTTTAAAAAGTCAAAAAATTCTTGAGCGAGTGTTTTTCTTATTATTAATACTTCCTCATTTTGCTCGCTCTTCTTTATATCGTCACTACTCAACAGTTAGCTTGTCAAAACTACGCATAAATGATATCTGAATGTTTTTTAGTAATCTTTCAATAAGATAATTGTAATTCTTTAATGGTTGGGTGGTACTGCTAATTAGCATAGCCAACTTAAATTTAGTTACCAAAATACGTAGCGGGTTCGGTGAAACGGGTCTGAAAACCCACGAATTTATTTTGCCTTTTTAATAATTGATTGTATTTTTTCATTTCCGATAATTTTTTATTGTTGAGGATGATGAAGATGAAAGATTTCTTACCACTACTTCACTACATCTCACTCATTTTCTAGAACAAGTTTCCCTTAAAACTGTTCCGTAATCCAGCTGGGATTTTATTCTCAAGTAGGGAATTAATTTGTAATGAATTGAATAATATTTCTTATCTTGAGTGAGAATTCCTTTAAGCAATAGTGATACCAGCCCTCCAGACACCTTTGAGGTAGAAATATTCTGTTCATTCGAAACTTTGTCCCTGATCACATGATATTCCTTTGGAGTAAAATAATTTCTATTAATCTTTAGGATTAGGGGCCAGACAATATATTCCCACACTAACCTACGGTTTTCAGTGGAAGTCGCATATTTCCCTTTTCTATTGGATTGGGCATAGTCTTTGCCCGATGTTTTACTATCGTCATTTTCTTGATTTAGGAATAT
>JACDCB010000276.1 GCA_013694585.1 Candidatus Nitrosopumilus sp.
AGCGTAAAATGAGTTTATCATAATATTTTTGCCAAAGAATATCACATTTTATTTTTCTTGATTTAAATAAATATCGCATCAAGTTATTGAATACGGATTTATTTCAACTATTTCCCACTATTAGTTAAAAAAAGGGAAATAATTGAGGTAATCATGTAACGGTTTTTAAAACAAAAATTGATAAAACTTGACAAGTTAAATAAAAGGTTAGATGAATACTTAATTTTACTAAGGTCTCTTTGTTAAGGACGTAAGTAATTCTTAGTTTGAGTAGTTCAATATAGTTCAAGTCCACAACTATTAATATGGACTCTAATCTTGCAATTATGAAATAACTTGATAAAGTGGATCGTATAAGCGGATCATAGAGCCACAAAATGGGTTGGTATGCTAGGTATATTTTTGAAAAAAAGGGACTGGGATCTCACTTTTGGTTTACCCTAAAATGATTCATCCAATTTGATGACCAACTTTGGCTAATGATATATTTTGTAATTATTACCATGTATAATCAAGATGTACTTTTAAAAAATTAAATATGACGTGTATAATTAAATAATGTGATAAATATGAAATGCTTTCCAATTAGGGAAGATGTATTTCAAAGTAAAAAATTTTTCCATCATAACGCTGTTTTAGAATCTACCATAAAGGCAGATTTTGAGGGTGAAAATATTGAGCATTGAGAAATCACCTAACTGGGTTAGGATGGCTCAAATAGGACTTGGCCTTATTATTCTAATAATATCTATAATCGTATTGATTAACCCTTTTATAGGCTCAATCTCTATTATAGTCTTTCTTGCCTTCTTATTGTTATTTGCAGGAATCGAAAAAATAGTCAGTGGCATCATGCTTTCTGGTAAATCTCGATTTATAAGCATCGGTTTGGGAATAATTGTTATAATTGTTTCTTTGATCGCATTGGCATATCCTGTCGAGGCAAGTGTATTTGTAGTATTACTGCTGGGTATTGCTTTGTTGGTAGATGGAATTTCTAGAATAATTCATGGAATAAGAGATAAGGTAAGTAGAGGATGGTCAAAAAATTTTGGTATAGGAGTGGGAGCACTTTCAATTATTTTTGCGATAGCCGTACTTGTTTATCCTGGGATAGGTCTAGTTTTAGCCGGCATATTGATCGGGATAGCCCTGTTAATAACAAGCATACAAATAATTTCAGCGGGGGTAACTGGGGAACAAAGAAAACCAAGGGCTATCTAATTTTTTTTATTTTAATTAAAGCTAATTTATGCCTCTGACTATTCCAATTATACCTCATCACATAAGTTGGGTCTCAGCTTTTAATCATTAATAATACACTCATAGAAACATCATGGTTCATACTAGTTCACACACTTCCTGAGAGATAATTATCCCTTATTTTTCACAAAAATATGCTTCATTACCTGGTATTCCATCAAGTCCTGACGATATTTTAGATCCTCCTTCCAATGGGGAACTCAGCTGACCGAATCCTTATTAGAAATTCAACCCTCAACCATTCCCAGCTTGTTGCATATTTGTGCTCAGGTTTTTGGATGAATTTAGCAGTTGGGAACCCAGAAACGTTTTATATTTTTGTATGATTCTAATATGTGTGCCATTTGCCTATGTACTAATAAACTGCGAGCTAGGATCGGAGAATGAAACTATAGAGAAAATAAGAAAAGTTCCGGAAGTAGTTGATGTATATAGAGTGTTTGGGGTTTATGATATTATTGTAAGAATTTCTTCCAGCAATATGGAAACACTAAAAGAAATTATTACTTGGAAAATCAAGAAATTGGACGAAGTTCGCTCTGCTTTGTCTATGATCGTGACAGAGGATCTAGACAAAAATTGATCTAAAGGGTGTAAAACTCTATTCAAGCTGTGTCCTAATATGACGTAAAAAAAGGACATGCTCAATAAAATTTTGGGCTCGTTAATCAGCATTGGTGAAAAGGGGGCTATATCATTATTTTGAAGCAATTGTATTTGATCGCCTCCTGGATAGATTTCGTCTTTTTTTTTAAACCAGGAAACTTCAGGGGATCAAAGGACATAAAAGAATTAATCACCATTTTAATGATAGAGGTTAATAAATTTAGTAATTAATATTAAGACAGGGCAGTAATATATGAAATTGCAAAACTGTTATAGTCCGAATTATAGTAAAAACATTCTGGAATCTCAATTACGAAGGTACTGAGGCTGGGGAATTGGAGTTATTAGATTTCAATTCTCATCTGTTGAATCTAGTCTAAACAAGTAACTATTGCAAGTGTCAGTGCTTTCCCTCTCCATAGGTTGTTTCAATGCCCTCACAATCTCACCATTGATTGAACGGACGGAAAAATATTTGATTATAGCTAGAGTCTAAATTTAGATTCAATATTTCGAAAGAATTCCCAGTAGACGTAGGGTAGAAATCTTCTCTCCTTTATCTTTTGTGCATTTGATAAACTTGAGTTCACCCACCTGATAATTCCGTTCTTGAATTAAGTTCTTAACTGTATAGAGTTAAAATAAAGAACGATCTCTTATATGCTTACAGTCTCTAAATAGGGACGTTAATATATGCAATTAAATAGGCTTTGAGACCCTCATATAACCTGCTTGAGGATGGTTTTTGCATCTAATATATATTTGGCGGTAATTCCGTTATATGTTTCAATCTTGTTTCCTTTAAATGATTTATAAGATAGCCATAATAAACACGATCATCAATTTAGCAAAAAGAATCAACGCCTTTTGCAAATTCATTAAATAATCATAATATTTGATTTCATTTGATGATCTTTATTGTTCCTTCGATAAGGCATAAAGGCACGCTTGGAAAAATCATAAAATCATATCTTAAAATCTTTCTTTCAAACTTATATATGGCGATATTCATATCCAAGGAGAATATCGGATAAAAATGAACATAGATGATAAAATTGATAAGGTTATCGATAATTATGTCGCTTTAACTAGAGGAAACCAAAATTCTGAAGTGGAATATTCAGAAAATCTCGACGAATTTACTGAGGGATTTTCCAAAAAGGTTCATACAGTTATTTTTCCTGTATTCAAGGAGATTAAGAACAAGCTAATTTTACATGATATCAAATGTGATATCATAGACAAGATACAAGGAAGATTCGTGACTGAGATTAAGCTTGATATCTACCCCTATACTGATACTTCATCATCACAGGACAAACATCCATCTTTAACCTTCTTTATGGAGGAGCCGAATAAGGTAACCCTCTACATGCAAAAGATGATGCAAGAGGAGGGTTCAGCTGGTCGGGAGGGAACATTTACCTTAGAGGAGATTACTACTGAACTTGTTAAAGAAAAGATATTAGATTTGCTTAATTTTTGTTTTGCTCAAAAATAAGAGAATTAAATAATTTTTAAGTAATCGAGTGCTATTATCATCTATGTGCTTTTGATTACCGTCTACAATACTCAATATCTTTTAAACAATCTGCATTATTAGAAAAAGGATTAATAAAATTAATTTTTCCTGTCAATGTCGTGATACTAAACTTACGATTAATGTATTTCATTCGTTATTTCAAAATTGATGATAGATTTCTTAATAGGCGACATTTCAAACGCGAAACAAATCATAGCATGGTACAACGATATCTGCACTGATTCTTGAATTGCCATTATATTGATAATTGTAGTTGTTTTCTCGAATATCTGCTCTCTGACATCCAGAGTGGTTTTATAATATTCTGTATCATGTACCTGGAACTTAGATTCTTATTTGAATCTGTAAAGGCATTATACATAGAATACTATAAATTTTGAGCCTTAGCAAGAATGAGAAGTAATAAGGAGCACTGACTGAACCAAACTAGGAATGCGGTTAGGAATAGATGTTTACGTAGGTATACGGTGATTTCTTATTCTTCATTCTTAGGAAATGGTTGCTACATTTGGGTATCTAGGTGATGATTTAGTAAGCAGGCATATACAGAATAGGATTTAATGAAGATGGAAAAAATAGAAAGATGAGTATTAAGTAATAATTAAACTAGAAATGAGGAAATTAGTGACAAAAACGTACTGGGATACATGGAACTAGATCCCCATTTCTACATATACATTGCATTTTGTATGCTAGTCTGATCGGTAAGAATTAATAGATAGGATAGGTTAAATAGATGATGCTAAAAATTGGTTAATAGAAATTGAATTAATATCTCCCACCCAACTCAGTTAGCTTACCGTATTGTTTCATAAATTTACAGCCTTTTGGATCGAGAGAATATCTACGAGTATCTTCATTATGTTTGAGCAATTCATCAGGTAATTATCCTGCAAATAAATTTTTAAGTCGAGGGTATGATACTATTGATATAAATATGACCTAAGTTTTAGTAAAGCCTCCTAATATTTTTCCATGAGTTAATGATCTAATTTGACTAAATGAGCTTTAGATATCAGATATTAAATATCAAACTTTATTGAAGTTCTTATTTTAAACTTGAAAGAACATAGCGTTTTAATTCTTTCTGTGATAAATTACTGCATATTGCTTTCAATTGTTTTATTTGATTTTTCTAAATATTTTGATTGATTCAGAAGGTACAAATAGATATTTAGAATTAGCCATATAACATTTTTCTACACCATGATATGTCCTATAGTAGCTAAAATAATGTTCCTTCCGACTTCCTTTTGTTATGTTCATTGATCCCGTCATTTGTGATATAGTAATTTTCGCCATCAGGAGAATGAATTAATGCTTGTGCAATTAAGTTTTCAAGAGCGGTATCAATATCTTCAGGATGTGCCGAACTTATTTGCTCAGTTATCTCCTGATAGTTCAATGACGGGGTCCCAGTGTTTTTTGCTGCTAACAATTTATCTAGTATTATGCCCTCTATCTTTCTGAGTATTTCGTTTTCATCCTCAGTGCTTGATACTTTGTCCATAAATGTTATAATATGATTCATAGGCTTATATCCTTATCTTCAGTTCAGAGAGAAAATCTAACAATATACTTATTTTAATTAGCCTATAACTGTATCGTGGCAAGATGGATGAGTAATCTGATAAGGCATAGGAATAATGATGATTTTTCTCTAGATAAGTAAAAACCCATCTCAAAGCCTGCAATGCCTTTTACAGGTTGACAAGCCTGGAGGTTTGACACCTAGAGTTAAGAAACCTAAATACTTGATTATGGTATTACTAATTATATCAATACAATGAAAATAATAACAATAATAAGAACTAGTAAAGGAGGAGCTATGGCTTTTGAATTCAATTGTTGAGTATGATCCTGAAGATAGTGTACTGTATGTTAAACTAACAGACAAGAAAATAGTAAGTACCATCCCTCTTGGAGATTCGGTATTTATTGATATTAGTGATGATAATAAGCCTGTAGGTATTAAATACATATTGACTGACAAAAATCCCGATACCATAAAGGCTATACAATCCCTGTTTTTGTCTTGATGATTAGATATATTTTTTTATCTTAAGCCATAGCAAAAAAAATTAAACGGGATCGAATAAAAGGATAGTGAATTCCATTAGAATAAATAGGAATTTGCTACGCGAATTGGTTGCAAACACATTCTTGTTTTAAGTAGCAATGATGATCATAGGGACTAGTATCCTTAATTCAAAATAGTTTCGTGTTATTACATCACGGTTTTTATAGTTAACCTTACCAAAAAAAACAAGACAGGTATTCTGTCCGTTGTTTATTTTTTTTAAAGAGGGAAAAGAGATTAAAACTTCTGGGAAAGAAATACAAGCATTGCAAAAACCAAACGAAATTGTGAACTGTTAATTAACGGCCTAAGGGGTTAGTAAGATATTTTCTAGATTGACAATGATTATTAATATTCAACAAGTTCTTTTGACAATTCCTTGTCATTAAAGGTGTACTTCAAATTCGAAAGCAAGTATGTATATTTTATATGATATGTTAACTTATGATAATAAGATTAGACCAATCATTTGTTGAAACCTTAAAACAATTAGGCGAAAATTTTTCTGGAGATAATATGCAAAGATTAGCTACAAGTATTGACTCAAAATACGACGATATACGATCCATTTTAAAGGAACAAGAAAATAATAATATAGACTTTGAACCAAAGGTGATAGAATTAGGTAAAATTAGTTCGAGAACCTTTACATTAATTCTATATAAGAACAAAGACTCAGAAAATGATGACGTACCATTCGAGATAACTCAGTTGTTACCGACTATTTCTTTAGTTCGTATTGATATTATGGCTAATTTACATACACAATCAAATAATAGTAATTCAAGTTATTTGAAAGTCGGACAAGTTTATGATGATGGTGATATTCATTCTAAATATTTTGAAGAAGTAATCGAGGAAGAGGAAGGAATGCTGCCCCCAACACCTTAGAGAAAGTAGTTACCCTATAGAGCATTAATGTACCGCATCTGTTGTCAAAAAATTTTTTTATAGCTTTTTATTACATCATGCATTTTCATGGTAAGTTACAAAGAAGAATCAAGGACCTGATTTGTTACTACCTGAGTTTGAGGCGCTGTGAAGATGCATGTTTTGGATGTTGAGACATCCACAGAAACAGCAGGTCCATCTGTTTGGGTCAATTAAAATATCAAATAGAAACTATTAAGATCTGAACTGCCTTTACCATCCAATCGAACCTATTTACTAGAATTTACCGCCTGATCGGATCCTGCATCAGCAATTGGTTTTAAAGCTAGTGTTTGGATTATTGAGACAGTATTTGAACCAAAGTCTACTACGTAGATGTTGTTATTACTTGGGTTAAACTCCAGAGCAGTTGGAGAAATCCCAACATTAACAGTTGCCACAACCGCATTGGTAGAGCTGTTTATGACTGATACATCATCTGAATCCATATTTATGACGTAGATTTTGTTATTGCCTGGGTTAAACTCCACAACCTGCGGAAATTCTCCTACATCCACGGTGGCAATTAGGGTATCTGCCCAAGCCAATTTGATTTCAGAACCGCGATGTCCAGGTTATTTAGATAATTTTCACATTATATGATTATATAGAGGCAATTTTCAATAAACTACGATGTCATTGTCTCAACAAGAAATATCACTGAGAATTAAACGATGGCTTATCGAAGAAAGTGATATTTGGAGATTTGATGAAATCGAAGACCCTACAGTTGTTATGAATCTGGTCGCAATATCTAATAATAGAAATGTCAATATCATTGTTGATGATTTACATGATAAGGTAACATTAATTACATCAATGAATTTCTCAAAACAACAGAAGAATTCTCTATATCTCTTACCATCGAAAGAAAAGAATCGCTTTATTCCAGATTTATTAATGGCCTTATACCAATTGGGTTTACTGGCCCGTCACAGCAATTCATCAAAAGACAAAATAGAAAAATTTATCATGGAGAAACTTATTTATTTTGATGGTTTAACCAAAGATAAATTTTTTGATTCATTGTTCACAATGTTGTTGGGTATAGATACACTTCAACAATATTTTAACAGATTATCATTAATTTCCAATGATGGTGAGACTCTCGACTAAGTCAAATAGGATGGAGTATGCCACTAGAGGTTTTTCATTTTTATTATAGCGAGAACATGTTTTTAAGAATTAATTATAATAAATCAAGTAAACATGATGCTATAATGATTCTATCTTGATAGAAATCAAAATTAATGAGACTCATGTATGGTAATGATCGGTAAACGTTAGTAGTATGCTATTGCCTCAATAGATTCTGTAGACCGTTAAATTTATTGAATTTCATCTTTTTTGATTGTAAATCTTGTAACTACGTCGAGTAATTCATCTATGGAGGAGGGTTTTTTCAAAATATATTTAGCGCCACCTTCCATCATCTCATTTATTTCACTGTTCTGCGTAGACGACGCAGTATATAACATCACATTATTTGACTTTAACAAATTATCTTCCTTTAGTTTGTTAAAAACATCCAATCCGCTAAATTCTGGCATGGCCAGATCCAGTAAAATCACATCATAAATTATCATTCTTTCGTATTTCCTCCAAGCCATCTATCCATTTATTAATTATTTTACATTCTATATCTTCTGCTTCCAGGTAGTCTTTTACCAACTCGGTTATGTCCTCATTATCATCTATAATGAGAACTCTGGAAACTGGTGTTACCGATGATGATGGTGATGATGGTGATAAAGAATCGGCACTCATTGTATCTTAATTATACCGATTTCTTCTCGGTTTAAAAAGGTATTGTAAATCTGAATGCTGCACCTTCTATATACTCTCTCTCAATCCAGATCTTACCACCATGTGCCTCGATTATATTTCGACATATTACCAAACCCAATCCAGTTCCACCGTATTTTCTGGTAATAGCAAGGTCAATTTGATAGAACTTGTGAAATAGTTTATTCATTTTATCTGCCGGAATACCGGTACCATTGCCTTCTACCGAAAATACAAGTTGGTTTTTACCAGGAATATCAATATTATCTGTTTCCTTTCTTTGTTCCTGTAGATCCTCCACTCTTAAAATAATATTCCCGGCTTTACTTGGAATAAAACCAAGTGAATTCTTAATTAAATTTGATATTACCTGTCCTATTTTTTTGTCGTCACAAACAACCGTTTTTACTGCTACCGTATTAATTTCTGTTACTATAGAAGCACCAGTTTCTTCAATTACAGTTTTTAAATCATTTTGGACGTAACTCGAATTGAGGGTAAATTATTTAAATTTGAAAAAGAAAAATTTAGTCTAAATCAATTGATTGTAGATATTGTTAAGGATTTTGAAAATTATCTTAAAGATAGATATAAGAACAATCAGATAAAATATGAATTAAATAATAGATTTAATAAAGAAAATTATTAAATAATTGTAAATAAAACAAAAATAGGACAGGTAATATCAAAGTTAATAGAAAATTCTATTAAATTTATTTCAAATGAAGGAATGGACAAAGAGAGGAGAGGAGCCATATCAATAACTATTGAAAAGAAGGAATTCATTAACGATACTAATGGACATCACATAAAAGGATCATTTGTAATTGTGTCTATAAAAGATAATGGTACTGGAGTAAATGAAGAGATATTACCAAAATTATTTACAAAGTATGCTTCGAAATCATTTCAGGGAACAGGATTAGGGTTATATTTATCAAAAAAAGTTAAAGAAGGACATGGTGGAATAATAC
>JACDCB010000048.1 GCA_013694585.1 Candidatus Nitrosopumilus sp.
AGATGCAAGATACTGAAACCGTCGGGATTACCTTCGTATCTGAAAATTTTTCTAATTCTATCGATGAATTTTGGATCATAATTAAACCTGAAATCATGATAAATCCATTTGACTTTATTAGCGTAGAAAATGTCCGAAATACTAAAACTATTGGAATTGTTAAAGAACTAAAGAGGATCTATTTAGACCCAGAAACCTTTTCTAAGAATCAATATTTCTCTCAATTAAAACTTATCATGAATAAGGATGAAATGTTGGGGGATGGCCTCACAGTGGCAAAAATTGACGTAATTACTAACCGTCAATTCCACAAAATTCAAGAGGAATATTCTGAAAATGATTCCAGGGTTACCAAACCCCCAGAAAAATCAAAAAATTTGAGCATTAATATGCCAGTTCAGGAAGGGAAACTCGTAACTTTTGCTACTGCCGAGGAGGTCATATCATCTCTGGGAATTCCAGAAATGGAAAATCCAATTCCCGCGGGTGTGATTTCGATGACTAATGACACCCAAATTCCAATAGATCTAGATGTAACGTACATTTTTGGGCCCGATACCACTCACGTTAATGCGACCGGAATCTCAGGAAACATGAAGACTAGTTATCTCTTATTCTTGTTACAGGTTATTTATCAGAAACTTTCGGAAGAAGGTATTTCTATAATCTTATTTAATACCAAAGAAAAAGATCTCCTCTATATCGATAAAGAAAGAGATGAAAACTTTACTAGTGAGGATAAACATGTACTTGACCTGCTTGGTTTGAATTTGACTCCATTTAATAATGTAAAGTATTTTCTCCCAAGGGGAAAAAATGGTAAACCAAGTTCGGCACATGTTCCTGAGAAAAACTTTTTAACCTATTCTTTTGAATTATCTGATGTTTATGATCGATTGGAATTGTTATTTACCTCAGAAACAACGCTAGATCCTCAATATAATATTTCATCAATCTTAAATTACATTTATGAATTTTGGCCTAACTTGACCCAAGGTGGTAATGGCAAAGGAGATTCCGACAAAATTGCAACCTGGACGGACTTGATTAATTTTGATGATTATCCAGAAGAAGTTGTTACCCATAAGACAACGCTATTAAAGTTTCAGGGGATGATCCAGAGATTTAGGAAACCATCCACTTTGTTTGTAGATAAAAAGGTAACAAGCACATATCTTGGCAAGGAAATTAAAAAAATGAACAAAAATGAGGTTTTTGTAATAGATATAGCTAGGCTTTCAACATTAGACGAACAAGCATTTGTGGTTGGAGATGTAATGAAGACTATAGATGAGATGTACTCCCTTGGGCATGTAGATACCTCTGATGACGCCTTTGGTGGTGATGTTGAAATCGATGCTGAAAAAGAAAAAACAAATACAGGTATGGCAAAAAAGCCAAAATATATTGTAATCTTTATTGACGAAATTAACAGATTTTTACCACGCAGAGAATCTGGTGGTAATAATTTTGGAATTTCAACTTCTAACCGCTCGGCTGTTGCAGAGGAATTGTTCAAGACCCTGATCACAGGCAAGTCCCGCCACTGTATACTTTTCTCCGCGCAACAATTCAAAAGCCAGATTGACCCAAGCGTTAATGAAATTACTGGTTTACATGTTATCACAAAGCTGGGTTTATCAGAACTCTCTTCAAATTCTTATTCAATGATAGACGACGCTACCAAATCAGTTATTAGCAAACTGCATAAAGGTGAATTTATCCTTGTCCATCCCGCCTTTAGGCATCCTGTCAAGATTACTATCCCAAAACCCACGTTCAAAAGACCATGACTCGGAATTATGAATACAGCGCTAGTGATGTTAAAGATGCTTAGGTGAGATTCAATAAATTTTAATGGTATAATGTTAGTCTCTTTTTTTGAGTAAGTATTTAATGTTAGCTTTCAAACTGTTTAATAAGATAACATTATGAGATTTGTTCAAATATCTGACTTACACATTGGTGGCTTATTTAAAAAAGATACTTTTGACACTTTGGTTGATGAAGTTAATAATGATTTGAAACCTGATGTCATAATTATATCAGGAGATTTAACTGATGATGGGCTATTCTTCCAATTTGAACAGGCAAAACAAGAAATAAAAAAATTCTCATGTAAGAACATAATAATATTTCCGGGAAACCATGATTATAGACATACGGGCTATCTCTTATTTAGACAGTTCTTTCCTGTTTCTGCGCCAAGTGGTTCTAGGGTTTACAAATATAATGATCCAAAGAACAAGAACCAAACAGTGATAGTTACTTCTGTTGGAACCGCAAGAGCAGATAGAGATGAAGGTGAAGTTGGATATAGACAAAATCTGTGGTTGAACAAAATTCTAAAAAAATATCACATCCCAAGACATCCTACTGATCTGCAACAACAGCAACCGCAAAATAAGAATAAAACAGTAATAAAAATTGTTGCAATGCATCACCACTTGATTGCCATACCAGATACAGGTTATACTAATGTAGTGGGGATATCTGATGCAGGTGATGTTTTAAGAACCTGCCTTGCTAACGAGGTCGACCTTGTCATCTGTGGTCACAAGCACAGACCTTGGATATGGAATTTAGGCACAATGAAAATAGCTTATGCGGGCACGGCTTGCTCGTGGAGATATAGAGGTGTTTTTGAAGATACATATAATATTATAGATATTGGAGAGGATGGTAAAATCGAGATAGATATCAAAATTGTCGGTGGAAATAGAATGCCGTTGTCCGAGGTAGTTAATCAATATAATCCTGAGGATCGAGTAACACGAATTGCAGATATGATGTCACCAGATTAAATAACAGTTAAAATATCACAAAAATTTGCTACATACCTACCCTTATTACTAATATAAAATTATTTTAATCTTTTGATCCATACGGAAGCAAATATGAGATGAAAAATGAAAAATTTGTTGCAATAAGCTTAGAGCTAAAATCCCTAAGGTGCCTAACCCGATATTTGTTTGAGTGATAGAGAATGGTTTCTTATTTTTTATGCCTTTGAGCTCTGAATCATTTTTTTTAAACCTTAAATACGTACAAAACCACGAGTCGTTCCTTGTTTCCATGGAAATAATGCTTTGTTTTCGAAGGAACAAAAATACAAGAACCTTTTCTTATTTCGTGATTCTCTTCTAATATGTTGATATATCCTTTACCTTCAATAACAAAATAGATTTCGTCTTCAGAATGAGGGCCCTGTGTGTCCTTTTGACCTGGATTGAGCCTAAGTACCCCCACTTCAAAACTCTCGTTTTGTAAAAAATCTAAAAAATAAGTTGAATTGTCTTTTTTATATAGCTTAAACAGTATTGAATCAAGGTCAAAAATTTTGTCCATATTTTCATAGAATCCAGCCTAAATTAGTTTGTTCTCTACATTCGTGTTTGACCCAGAAACGTCTGTTTGATGGATGGATTAGTCTGTTTGTGGGTTAAGCCGGAAGCACACATGCTCTGCTTCCTTCTCCACAAGAAATTCATTTGAAATTTTGTCATAGTTTTGATTTGCTTTGGAGAGAACCAATGTTTTGATATGAATTAAGTGACACATTGTAACTTATGTGTACAAAGAACAGACGACAGGCAGCAAAGTGTTCCCAATGTTTTTATTTCATTTTAATAATGGGATCGTATAAATAAACTATGAGTGTCTTGTTTCAGGATCGCGAACAAGCTGGACACGAGCTAACTAAAGAGTTAGCCATGAGGCTGAAAAAAAATCAAATAATTTTATCTAATACTGCAAATGAGTTAATAGTTTTAGCTATACCTAGGGGTGGTATCATATTGGGTGATATAATAGCAAACCACTTCCAATGCAAGTTGGACGTTGTAATTTCTAGAAAGATCAGGGCCGAATTCAATGAAGAGTTTGCAATAGGTGCAATGATGCCAGACGGAAGCTACTTTTTAAATGAAGGGATTACACGCCTTTTCAATATTTCACAAGCTTACCTAAAAAAAGAGATAGAGTTTCAAAAAAAGGAAATCAAGAGACGCTTGATAGAATTTAGAGGTGATGTTTCCTATCATGATAAATTAGAGGGAAAGGTTGTAGTGCTGGTTGACGATGGAATAGCTACAGGATCCACCATCATCGCCTCCGCAGAATGGGTAAAGAACAATTGTAATAGCAAGCGACTTGTTGTCGCCGTACCTGTAGCTCCAGCCCGAGATGAAACGGTGAATAAACTTGCTACTATAGCCGACAATGTTGTAATTTTGCATATGGAAGAGGCTTTTTCTGCCGTCGGTCAGTTTTACAGAAACTTTGATCAAGTAACTGACGAGACTGTAAAGGAAATAATGATGAAACACCATGTTGACAATTGAGATCATTTTATTCTAATAGATGCTAATATAACTTAGAGATATACGAATAGTTGATTAGTTTAGATCAGTACACTAAACATCAGCTATTGATACGTAAAGTCGTCTTGGCTGGAGAGTAATTAGAAAAGGTATGGATAGCCATTAGTTTTTTCTCTATTGAAATGATAAATGCCAGTTAATTTTGTGATTGAAAAATGATGATTCAAACAGCGAAGAAGCACACGCTTAACTGCTCAAACAAAAACAATTTTGCAATCGTATTCTATTACAAGAGGCATATTCAATTCTAAGAAATTAAGCAAAATAAGAAATTGTTAATTGATGAGGTTACATCTCGAGGAAAAAAATATACATCAACATATTTCGATTAAAGCCCATCTTAGATCAGTAGACTTGGACATTGAACAGGCATTTTTATCAAAAATAGCCAGCTTTGCTTTGACCAATTCCTCATTCAAACTAATCCAATCTTCGTTACTTTGATTGTCAAAATTCTGACAATACACCAGGGCACTTATTTCACTCTTCGTATCATTGACGTTGTTTAAAAGAACTGAGGACAAATCGGGATAAACTAGGACAGGAGAACGTATTGGACATAGTACAGACATGAAATGAGTGGCATCGGCTAATATTTGGGGATCTTTTGTATGAGTATTAAGGAATGCAAGTTTAACATCAGTATTGTTATCAACTTGCATGCTATAGTTGTTACCTACTTCAGTAATTTTTCCTATAAAAGGCAAATTTGAAGAATAATGATTAGCTAGCGCCTTAGTGTACTTAGCATCAGAAATCAACATCGTAAAACCAATATAAAAAAATATAATAACTATCTTGATAATCATCTTTTGCCTTATCATGACCTTTTGATTGTTGTAGTGTATTATAATATTTTATAGAATCAATTATTCACTAAAGAAAATTGCTATTTCAAGATTGTGAGTATCGATAGCCTTTGTGGCGGCCACTCGTACTAAAAATGAAGAAAGATGGATGACCTGTTGGCCATCTGGACAGAAACTAGTTATCCTTTAGGTTTTTATTCAGAAATTCTAATGTTTTTTGCCATGCATCCTTTAATTCATCGGGTGCGAAACTTTCTCCTGTTGGGTTTGCAAACGCATGACCAACTCCTTCGTACACATAAATTTCATTTGTAATATTATTTGCATTTAAAGCGTCTTCAAATTTCTGTACGTCAGTTGTAGGGATTGATTGATCTTGGCCTCCAAATATACCTAAGACGGGGCTCTTTATTTTAGATAATTGTTCTTGGTCAGTTACAAGATTCCCATAATATAAGATGGTTGCTGCAAGGGGAGAATCGGGGTTAGTATTTAGTGCTAATTGCAATGATTGACCACCGCCAAAACACCAACCAAACGCCGCAATCTTTGATGCATTCACATTATCCAATGTCTTGAGATAATCTATTGCGGCATTAAGATTCGATAGAGATTCATTCTGATTTTCTCTCGCTGAGTTGACCAGATTCATGGCTTGATCAGGAGAGGTTGCCACCTGACCTTTGTAGAGATCTACTGCTAAAACGATATATCCTTCCTTCGCGAGCTCGTCTGCCATATTTTTAATGTTGTCGTTTAGTCCCCACCACTCATGAATCATTATAACTGCTGGCAGCTTTGCTTCTGAATCAGAATTTACTGTAGTAGAATTATTTTCAGGAAATACGAGGTAACCACTAACGTTATCGTAATAATTTACATTCTCTCGTTGTAATGGGAAAGTGCTATTTGACAAGTTTAAAGTACCGTTCGAAGAAACAAAATCTGAAGAACTGCTCGGACTATTGGATTGTGTATCTGATTGATTGGTAGTAGCTTGCGCATTTGCATAATTTATCCCACCGAACAAACCCACGGATATAATCAATAGAAAAAGAATCTCGCATCCTTTAGTAGGTTTTTTTATTTTGGATTTATACATACAGTAGAGAGGGATTTGGAATATTTGAATATTGTCTAGCCGTTAGTCGGAGTGAGTAGGCATTTATTTTGAAATATTACTGGCCGGTAACCAGGCAGGATAGATGCATTCTCCTTAAGGATCAAAATTAATTTATCAGAGCGCTTTTAATGAATGACTACAAGGAGTAACGTTGAGGATCCAACACATAATAAACATTTATAAATTTTAAACCTTTTTGTTCCACTTCTATCAATTATTAAAGATAGCTCATTGACCATTACCATTTTTAATCAAGTAAATGGGGTGATAGGTTAATCTAGATAAGCTGTAACTAAACATTTCCTTTTTACTTAGGGCAATTGATCTACCAATCTAAACATGTTTTGTATTATCGTTTTACACATACATCAATGTAATAGAAACGGCAGTGTACAACCCTTTTTCCATTAATCTATATCTGACTATTACTTTTTATAAAGAATTACAAGTTATAAATCTAAAATGTATATAACGTCATCAACCGCATGGGTAAATGACCTTGAGGCCACAATTGTGATTTTAGAAAAAGGCCAACTGGAATCGAGTTAACATGACTGGATCATCATCTAATATGCCTTTACTACTGGCTGGACCCATAATTCGTCGAGTTGATAAAACACAGGTGTGTATCTGGATAGCAACAAGCAAGCCCGTATATACAGAGGTAGAAATATTTAATATCAAGAGTTCTATTAATGGCTTTGTCTCAAACAAAGATTTTAATGAAAATGTTGAGAAGGAACTCAGGCAAGAGTTCTCCCAACCTGATATGAATGTTATAGGCAGTGGTAATAACACATCTTTAAAACTGGGGGATAACCTTTATGTGAGCCTTATAATTGCAAGGCCGTTTCCTTCAAATGAATTTGATGAATCTAATAAACCAAGTTTATTATCCACGTTTCCCACAGATGAGATCCTTGCTTATGACCTAAAACTTTTTTTACCAAGCGAAAGTACAGAGAAAGGACTGCGTCTAAAGGATCTGGGATTGTTATCTGGAGAAAATACCATTCTTTATGAAAGTCCTAATTCTGAAGAACCGTACAATCACAATGGACATGTAGACAAACCATTGCCTAACCTGTTCTCTCTTCCTACGTTCTATATCCCTGTTGGGAAAAATGGATCTCAAATGAATATTCTCTACGGTTCCTGTAGAAAACTACATGGTGATGATGAAGATAGTTTGATTATAGGAGATGAGCTCCTTGCATCCTCTATTTCTGACCTAAAAAAAAGACCAAGCTCACTATTTCTAATAGGTGATCAAATTTACGCTGACGACGTAGCTGGACCTCTCATAGGACATCTAACGAGATTAGCATCAGAGTTACTAGGGTGGGGGGAACTTATTGATGGAATTGATATTGATCTAAAAGATATACAAATTGGAGCTCGTAAGCAGATAGTAACTTCCAAAGCTCAATTTACTTCAGAAGTATCTGACAATCACTTGATAGGATTCGGTGAATTCGCCGCAATGTATTTGGTTGCATGGAATCCATTGATTTGGCCTAAGGAATTTAATTCCGATCACGCAAGATTATCTCCCAGTTCAGAATCAAAGCAAAAATATGAAACAGAAATAAAAGAGCTCGAACAAAGTCGCAAAGGGATTCGAAAAATTAGAAGACTCCTTGCTAATATACCAACTTATATGATCTGCGATGATCATGAAATTACTGACGATTGGAACATAGACCGGAAATGGCATGACTCTGTACGAAACAGTACAAGCGGATCTCAAATTATTGTCAATGGTCTTATCGCATATTGGGCTTTTCAGGGGTGGGGGAACGATCCACATTCGTTTGACGATGACTTTATCGAAACTATCAAGGGGTACCTTAATTTAAGAAAACAAAAGAGTTTGATTAATCTTAAAGAAACTTCCAAGATTTCAACTCTGGATTTCGGCAGTAAGGTTGCTGAAGTGGATAAAATCAAAATATTGGAAGACCGAATTTGGAATTCTAAAAAATGGATATATGTGGCACCTACTTATCCACTTTCCGTATTTCTAGATTGTAGAACACAGCGAGAATTTGTAAATCCTGATGGACCTCCTATATTATTAAATGATGAAGCATTGGACTACATAAAATCAGAGGTTTATGATTCAGGATATGTAAAGGGTGATCCACTTGTTATTATCTCTCCGACACCTGTTATTGGTTTTGAACTAGCTGAGAGTGTACAGAGGTTTTTGACCTCTACTTCGGGAACTTATAAGTGGGATCTCGAAACATGGAGAGCTAACGAAATGGGGTTCATAAAATTCTTGGCTTTTTTGTCTAGTAAGTTTAGTCCTGATTATTGTATAATTTTATCAGGTGATGTTCATTATGCTTTTACTATGAAAGCAAGATTTGATATATTAGCTTCCGGGCATCATCCAAATCAATCAACATCGTCAGTGGAGAGCGATAATTTCATATTAAATTCTCTTCCTATGGCTCAGTTGACAAGTAGTCCACTAAGAAGTAACAGTGTGACAAAACGAAAGTTGGCAATACTAATCCTAAATTTGGCACATATAATCATAATTACAAAGAGGAGGGTTTCACGCATGGGCTTTATGAATGTAAACAATATCCCAAATTACAGTAATCATGGAAATGATAGAAAATTGAATGAAAATGAGGAATATAAAAAAAATGATTGGGTTTCTCGTTTACCTTCTAAAGAAAACGAGAATTATGCAAAACACGGGAGGGGAGCATCTTTTCTCATCAAAATAAAGACCATATTTACCAGTTTGATTAGTCGGTATTTTGTTGATAAGGAGAGGAATTCTGATGAGCAGTTTCCAAATTGGCGAGAGTCTCGAATGCTTGTAACAGCCAAAGGTCATGGTGCTACTCCTGTGTTAGCGAATAATAACATAAGTTCAGTTTCGTTGAATTTAAAATCACGTACTGTGGTCCACACATTATTTTTTCTTGAAAGAAATAAAGTACAATCTCGGAGGGCCGTAATAGAATTTGATGATTGAAAAAAGATATAACATGAATTTTTCTATTATATTTTTTTCTTTAGAGGATGGAAAAAGAACGACTAGTGAGAGTTTACCTCTTTTGAAGTAGGTTGGCAAATTGTTATGCTAAAATTATGTTCTAACGTTCCAATATTTTTAAAAGGTACTCCTTGATAATTACTTGAATAGTAGTCTGATACCTTATCATGGTAGTTATATTAGCGAATTCTTTCGTTCTCACTTTTATAACCTTAAATGATATACTGAATAAGTATTTGTAAATAAAGATATCTACTTCGATCTGCTTCGTCTTTCTAACTTTTCTTCAGTTTTACTTTCGCCTTGATTGATCAACTCTCTAATTGTTCTACTGGAGAAATCACTATTCTTTAAGATTGAGGGGGATTCAATTTCACTTCTAATTATTCTAGTAACAGATTTAATTTCTGCCCCATAATTTTCAACCAGATCCTTATATTCATTTTGAATGTCATTTATTTCCTCCTTGCTTAGTATGGAATGGTCCTTCTGTTGTTCAAAGATATCGTACAGTTTCTCTATTAGTTTTATATGCCTAGTAACTAATTTTGCATTTTTAATACTTTCAATATCCTTATCACAAAACAAAATATCCTTATATCTATTTACCACTTCTATGAAATTGGAAGGAAGTCTATCGATTCTTTGTGGATAATTTTCAACTATGAAAATATTTTTATCATTTCTTGGTGACACATATAATACTTCTCTAATTGGAGTATTGCTAAGTAAGCTGCCATCCCATGCTTTGATGTTACTTCCTAAGTCTACCCAGGGGAATCCATAAATTGGATATCCTGAACTTGCTAGAATATGCTCAGGTTTTATTTTAATTAACGTATTATCAAAAATGAGAGGCCTGGCTGTCATCACATCCACTGCTGTTATTATTAGCCTCAAAACTGAAGGCAATTCTTCTTTTGTTGCTGCAAGATTTAGTTTATTATAATCTATATATTTTTCTAGAGTATTTGCTAAGGGGGAATGGTCATACATAAATGTCCAATTTCTCGGATCACAATACTGTTCTTCGAGTCCACCCATGATGCCTTGAAAGTTTTTACTGGTATTCCACCATTGCCATCTTGGAATAAACATTTTAGGAACTCCGAAAAAAGCTGCATTTGCAGATGCTGATGAAATGGTCTTAGGTATGTACCTTTTGGCTCTGCTGTCCCATCCATAAACCCACAAATCTGGTATAATTCCAGGACTGCTCTCCCCAATTTCCATCCAAAAATCTTCAAGGTCTTTTTCTGGGTGCCCAGATTTACTTCCAACTATTATGGCTGCGTTGACTGCCCCTATGGAAGTACCTGCAACTATATCTATTTGTACTTTATGCCTTACTAATGCCTTAAATACACCACATGCAAAAGCCCCTAAAGAGCCTCCGCCTTGCATGACGAGGACATTTTCTATATTTCTCGATTCTTCGTGCCTTTTAGAACTGGCTTCTTTTATGGTATAGCTCATCTATACAACATAATTTACAAGATACCTTATTTAGATACGCGGTTGAAGATTGAATTTATATGGACTATTAGGCAGGGCGCTTCTTTCACCACCTTATCTCATCGTTTCATCTCTCAAGTGTAACGCTGAAATTAAGAATTAATCCTTGTCTCTGACTCTTGAGTGTATCGACGGAGTAAGGAAAGACTAAATCACTGTATTCATTCTATCTTTGATTACCAACTTTGAATGGATCTGTTTTTATAATTTTTTTTCAATTGAGGATACCTGAGAATCGAGGCTATTAGGCTCTTAGCCGTTTATGGAATATTCATTTACCTTAAATTTCCATTGATCCGAATAGAAACTGCAGTCTTGGTTTCTTCGAAGCCTGGATCAATTGTTGAGAGATATTTGTCTTTCAGGGAAAAACAGTAAATCATGTTGAATTTATCAACTAATTCGTTATCAAATGGCCCATGACTAGCGAAGATTAGGTAACAATCTTTCTACCGTAATTTAGTTACTATTTGATTTATTTCCTTTATTTTAACAATTAACTTCCTACTTAGAAAAAGTATTGAATGCCTAGACAGCAATAGCCTAATCAATTTTAAATTCTGAAGGATCTATTTTTAATTCTGGAAACTCAGGTTTCATAATTTCTAATTTTTTCAGAATAACATACGATATTGCCCAATTTCGAAAGTATTTTACGTTTGCAGGTATAATATACCATGGTGCCCATTTATTACTGCATAAACTTAGTACCTTTTCATAAGCATCCATGTATTTGTCCCAATTTCTATGGTTAATTATGTCGCTTTCGTTTATTTTCCAATGCTTTGTAGGGTCCTGTATTCGTTCCTGAAGTCTTTTTTTCTGCTCATCCTTGCTTATATGTAAAAAGAACTTTATTATAGTAATATCATTCTCAGTCAGGTATCTTTCGAAATCATTGATTTGTCTATACCTGCGAATTAGAACATCATTGGAGATCAAATTATTAACATTAGGCTCTATAATGTCTTCATAGTGAGAACGATTGAAAATTGAAATTTGACCTTTTTTTGGTATTTCAATATGAATACGCCAGAGATAATCATGGGCCGATTCATTTTCGTTTGGAACTTTAAATGACTTTATGTCGCAGCTTTGGGGATTTAATCCCTTCATTACATTACGAATTGTTCCGTCTTTTCCCGAGGCATCAACTCCTTGCAAGATAATTAACAAAGATTTGTTATTGGCGGCGAATAACTTGTATTGTAATTCCGAAATCTTCTTGGAAAATTGTTCCATTTCTGTTACCATATCAATTTTACTTTTATTTCCGTTATAGCTCGGATCCCAATTCTTTAATTTAATTTGATTTGCAGATAATTTGGTTGGTTTTAGTAAAAATTTTCTAAGGGGATCCATGAATGATCAAGATAAAAAGATCCTAGATTTAAACCTGTATCTATCATGAATATAATAAAATATTCAAATGATTTTGTTACTTTGAGAATTAACAACCTAAAAACACAAATTAACCACAATATATTTTATCGATCAAAGAGTTTGTTGATCCGACCGCGAATGTTTTTGGATTACGATTGTACTGGAAAAAATATTTAATAAATTATCAAATGATATATAGAATCTAAAGATTTATTCCGAAAATAAATAATTTTATTACTTGTTATCCTTAGAGAATTAAATCTTAATTTAAGATACGCCTTAAACTTATATCCCCAGAGTATATTATGGACCAAAGAACGAACAAGATATGCTAAATTGCATCGCTTATAATTGATGGTTTAAAAAAAGTATTCTGATAGGCTTAATTATCAATCATATATAATAAACGATGATAACTCCCAATTTTTTCCTGAATTTGATTGTTATTTAGAGAATCAGTTTCTCTATGATAATAATTGTTAGTATTTGGAACCTAATGCCCTTGTTTGGGGGATAATAACTATTAATGAGGTAATTTAGTATTTAGATCTTTTTAAATAAATATGCTTGCGTTATACGTATGGGTATTCTGATTGGAGTATAAGATGGTGGCAATGGATATCATCTATACCTCGACAAAGTAATCCTGCCTTTGACTTAACTGGGGAATTCGTCTATAACAGTCAGAACATAGATGATGTTACGTTTTTATGCCAAAGAATCGAAGGAAGAGGAAACATCCCGTGCAGGAAAAGCAATCTCCCCTATGGTAATTATTTTTTCATGCCTATCATAAACTGGATATCTATTTATGGAATAGATGGAATTGATGATAGAGAATTAATCGCAATTGCAAAAGAAAAAATGAATGTAATTGATACGCTTGAACTAAGGATCAACGGATTTTATCTTACTTCCGAATTGATGAAAAATAGGGTGTTGTCAACCTTTTTTGATATTGATTTGCCGGAAAACAATATTTTTGGTTTGGATGAGGGTAGGCGTAGGTGTATATCAGATGGATATTGGATTTTCTTCCAAAGCAGTTCAGATAGATTGATTGTTTCATCTAATTCATCATGTTCCTCTGGTATTACTAAGATTGGAGTAGAATATCATTTATCTAAAGTATAATTCTAATGGAAATTCAAAACAAATACATTTGACGATAATTAGACAAAAAAAGTCAAACGTAATTGTTTGGACAAGATCAAAAATTATTTGAATACACTTTATATGTAAAAAAATTTGAACGCATAAACTACATCACCGCGTCAACTTGGTAAATGATTAGTGCTTATTTAAACTCAAAAAGACAAATAGGATAAATAACAAAACTATGTTCTTAACGAAAGCAAATATTTACATAACATAAAATATTGACTGTTATATATGCGAATTTCACCAGAAATGACAAAAGCAATTAATGAACAAATTTCTTATGAAGCTTCATCAGCGAATGCATATATAGCAATCGGATCATGGTGTGAGCGAACCGGCTACGATGGGAGTGCAGCCTTCTTTTTTGAACAAGCTAGCGAAGAAAACCTGCACATGCTAAAGTTCATACATTACCTCAACGGGGCTGGAGCAGAAGCCATAATACCTGCAGTCGATGAACCTCAACATAGCTTCGAATCACTTGAATCTGCATTCCAATTTGGTTTACAGGGAGAACAAGCAGTATCCAAATCCATTTACGAACTGGTTGATATGGCTGGAAAAGAAAAAGATTATTCTACATACTCCTTTTTGCAGTGGTTTGTAATTGAACAAATAGAAGAAGAGACCTTATTTCAAACAATTCTCCAAAAATTTGATTTACTCGGCGGTGACAAACTGGCCATTTATCAGATTGATCAGTCTCTGGCTTCTATCAGATCCCAGATTGTGAGTAAGCAAGCGAAGCAAGCATAACCTCTAAGATAAACGGCCTTTTTCCCTTTTTCATTAACTCGATTCTACAATATGTATTTCTTG
>JACDCB010000115.1 GCA_013694585.1 Candidatus Nitrosopumilus sp.
CGTACAACCCTCTGACTATGAGAATTTGAAAAAAAAATATTTAGAACTGGAAGAAAATTATCTAAACAAATAAGCATTTTCGTAATAATGATGGCAAAATTCTAGGCAGAAGAAAATGGACAATAAATCAAAATAAGAAATTGTTAATATACCACTTTTGCCAACTTCGTGTGATCCCAATCTTTTAGCCTTGATAATCATTAAGCTTTTCTATCCACGTCGGACTAAAATGTCTGACGTAAAATCGATAATCGAAAATATGAACTGATATTTACTACTCTATCTCCAAAAATAAAATAGGTATCAACTAAAAGCCATTTTTTATCTTTTTTGTTACATAACAAGGCAATCATCAAAGAAATAACATTCAAACCGGTTTATGATCAAACATTGCTCTATTGAAGATAAGATTTTATGAAATTTATCCAAACCAAAATTCTTTTAGAGATTACTGTCAAGCATAGGAGAAAATTCATAGATTCAAAACGTCGAGCCCGTTAAATTATTTTAGTCTGTTAGTCAGATCACAAGGTTAAGATCACAATACAAATCAATAGAAGTGGTACAAGGAGTGCGAGATTGAAACAATCAAAAGAAATTTCTCAAACTACCGTTGTCTTGGTCTGTCATGATGCAGCGATGGCTTTGATTGTAGGAGTACAAACCAGTATAAAGGTAATATTGATATAATATACATCGTGTAGAATTTTATCGGTGATGAAAGTAGTATTGCCAAGCTGTAAGAATTTATTATTAAATTCGTCATTTACAATTCTTTTCTTGTCTATTTTGTTTCAATTCCCATTATCAGCAAATAACATAGCATTCAGTTCTACGGTTGATAACTCTTCTGAAATCAAGGCGTCCCAACTTGACCCTGACAGAAACATCATTACTAGTCAAAATACAGGAATTTCCAATAGTAATACTAATAATGAAAGTCAAAACCGAATACAACAAGAACAAACTAGCGACATATCGTTAGAAGATGATCAAACAAATGAAGAAGTATCTGAAATTCCGGAAGGAAATCAAGAGGGAGTAAATCAGGTGTCCGAAGGGCAACAACAGCCCACTGTAGAAATACATCCAGCTTGTGGTCAAATTGTTCAAGGTAAAGTAAAGTTAATTTCGAATTTGATTTGCAAGAGCGATGGACTAATAGTTGGAGCAAATAATACTATCATAGATATGAATGGATTTTCACTGAAAGGTCCCGGACTAAATAGCAATAAGGTAGGAATAATGATAGGGGGCCAGAATAATGTAACAATATCTGGAAACGGCATCATATCAGGTTTCCAATCTGGAATTTATTTATCTGGAAGTAATAATGTGTTTGCTCATGAGATAAACATTAACAACAATAAAGTTGCCTTTTATGTAACTGGTGCTCAAGACTCCGAAATAACTAATAACATGATAAATAATAACACCATTGGTGTAGCTTTGCATTCGTCGGATGGTGCAGACATCAAATATAACCAACTAAGTCAAAACAGATTGTCCGGAGTCACTTTAATCAATACTGCAAACACCTTGATCAATGGAAACAACATATTGAACACAACGAATGGAATTTTCATCGATACCCAAAGCTCCTTAAATTATGTGGACTTTAACAATGTTTTCAATAACATCCTGGATATCAATAATGCGAATAATCTTCCGATAAATATTAACAATAATCATTATTCTAATAACAATTGTATGACAAGTCTTCCATCGGGTTTATGCATAGGCAGGTAGCAAGTAACACATCTATTTATTTACATTGCGAGCATTAAAGAAAATCTTATGAAAAAATAAATTTTGAATAAAAATAAGAATATTTGTTTAGTCGACCTGTCTATGGAATCATCGTGTTATTTTCCATATTCATTTCCATGGTGTTATTTGAAATTGAATGATTCATCATTTGAGGCATTGCTGAAATATTTTCACCGTTCATATTTAGTGTACTCATCATATTTTGCATCATCAATGGAATCCATTGATCCATGAATTTTGAATCCTCCATCATTGTATTCATTATTTTCATCTCCTTATCAGGGGTTAATACGAGGCCATAAATCGGGGATTCACCAAAGTGGTTGTTAATCTTTGAAGGATCCAAACCAATGGCGAGTGTATTATTATTGGAAATTGTCCAATTAGTCGGTACATTTGATACAGGTCCATCTATCATTGTTATTGTTACGGAGCCCTGAATGATGGAATTATTTCCATCCATTTTCACATCACTAATGGTTCCGTTAGATATTTGATGCATATGAGGAGCTGATCCATTTTTCATTGCCTTATCAAACGTTGAATGAAAACCTGAATCGGTAAGGTTAGAAGGATTATAATAACCCATCCAATGACCTGCCACTATCCAGTCATTATTTATGCTTGCTATAGGACCATAGCCAAATTTATAATCAGTAAAAGATCCTGATAATGCTTGTGTATTTGTGCCTGTTAGAGATAACAAAGCTACAGCAATTACAAAAGTGCTTAAAATTCTAAAAAAGTTCGTGTACTTAATCACATGGATATTTTATAGTACACCATCTATAAAGTTTTATATAGTAAATATTTATCGAGAACTTCCAATCAAATATACATCAAATTTGCGCCTTGTAACAAAACGGAATTAATTTTAGCAAATATTGTTC
>JACDCB010000159.1 GCA_013694585.1 Candidatus Nitrosopumilus sp.
AAACAACGTTATTTTCTCAACCCTTGATGCATGGAAACCAGTACTACAACAAGCAAAAGATATTTCAAGACACGTATCAAACACGGGAGTAAACGCCGCAAGAGTGTTTGAACAAAATTCAAGACAATTAGCAGCAGATGTTAAAGATGTAGCCAATTCAAACGTAAATACATCTACTACCACCAAAGACTCTACACATCATTAACAAAGCTATAAAAGAAATTAGAAACTACAAAAAAATTCAACCCATTAGTTTTTCCTTTGAGTTAAACAAACTCAAGGGATTTTTAAATTCATCGCTACTAAAATTAAATTCACTTTTCTGACCGTTGTGTTTTTCATCCATATAAGGAAACTCAATTTAAAAAGTAAACTTATTTCAAGGTGTGACTCATGTGAATATCCTCATGATTTCCACCGAACAATGAATTTTATTTCCAGCGGATGCTGTAGATATTCCTCTTAATCCCATAATAATATGTGTTCTAACATTGCAGGATAGACGTCATAACAGACGAATGCTTTAACGATTAATCTTCTTACATGAAATAGTTATTCTGTTTTATATTCTCCAAATGGATAATCTAAGAATGAATTAAATAGATTTATTTTAAATACTATTAACGTGTTTACCCACATTCAACAAAGAAAAATAATTTTGATTTTCGTTGTAGCTGCAGTATCTTCATTAGTCTATGATACTACATATTCACCATCATTTGCCCAAGTAAATAATACTCAAAGTAATTCTTCTGAAGATACGGCGACATCAACAAATAATGAAAAAAGCACTCAAGACTATATTTTGAATATTAGATTATTACTTAATCAAACAATAGAAGCATATTCAGCAAATGATACTATAAAGGCTAAAGAATTAGCAACAACCGCTTATCTGGATAATTTTGAATATATAGAGGAACCAATTGGTGAAGAATTATCAGAAGAAGGAGAGGAACTATTGAGAGAAAAACTAGCTTCACAGATAGATAGTAATGTATCAATCGACGAAATCAAACAAACAATCAATTCAACAAACAAAGTATTGGATGATGCAGAAAAATCATTAATATCCTAATTTTTAGTTCAAATAATATTTTTTATCCGGTAAATAATTCTATTTTTTAATATTAATTTTGAGTGGCATGCAGGTAAAGAAAGCTGTTTTAATACATACAAGTAGGTTTAACATTCCCAACAACCTTAGCTGTTTCAAGCAGATAATGATATATGAATGAAAGTCACGCTGAATTCATATAAATATCCTTGCGGGTTCCACCCAACCGAATCCTTATACCATAAGGAACTTAATCCCACTGAATTCGAGCTCTATTTTAGTAACCACGTAGTGCTAGATTGACGGTAATTAGATAATGTTGTTAACCTAAAAAGCAACATAAAGTTATTCCTTTGACGATGATTGCCTTAACCGGCATCATCCTTCACGGGCGTCTCTGCAACGTTCCGATTTCTAAGGATTATTGCATCCTAGAATATTCGAAACGCAAATAGCAACAGCGAACTTGTCTTTTCAATATCGTCCTCCAGCTCCGTCTTTTTTGCATTTAGCTAAACTTGTAAGTAGTCTCGATAGATTGTTCACTATTTGCGAAAACAATTGAAACAGAGGCATCATTATGCCACAATCATGACGATTGAGAGGGACTAGTTCTGTATAATCTTCTTGTGGTTACAAGTGAGTTTATACATGCAATAAAAACCATGATGCATTAACAACAATAATGTCAGAAGAACCAATCAACAAAAAGGATGACCTGCAGCAGGCTGTCGGTGATGCGGCCGATAATAGTGAAATCATCTTGGACGAGACAGGCGACAAGGTGAAGCCTGGACCTAGGGGAATGGCAAACAAGATGAAGGACCCAAAAAGCACCAGCATCGACACAGAATTAGACAAGGAAAACCTCAATTAGGGAAGAGAGACAAAGTACTTCTTCCATACACATTATTTTTCCGCCAACACATAACATCCATTCGGTTTGAAGTTCCTGTTTTTTATAATCATTACCATAAAACGAACCGGATTATCCTTTTTGAACAAAGGCAAATAGGTTTTGTAAGCCAGGTCAGCGATAAGGCTTGTTCTTCAAATTGGAGCTTCTTTTACGAAGATAACGGGGCCTAAACCTAGCAATAAGAATTCTAAGACCGTCTAATTATCCGGTTGGTTCTTTTAAGACTCGAGTCTGGACCAAATAAAGCAAATGATTGATAAGACAACAAAAATTGTAGGAAGAAATAAAAAATAAATAAAATTCTGATAACTTAAATACATTTTCTTATTTATAGTTTTAATCTAGTTCCAATGGTTTTTATTTTTGTCAATTCTTTATACTCGATTATAATATTTTATTGTCTTTTATAGAAATAAACCCATGTGGATATCCTCATGATTTCCACCGAACCCGCTACCTAATTTAGTAACGATATAAGATTCAATCGTGTTGGTGCTTACGTTAGGTAGATTATTTTATTTTGTATGTTACTTAGCAAAAAGAATATGTGATTGCTTCGTCTGGCTGTCTATCTCAAGCAGTTAAAATTTTTAGGACACTACACTGCTGCACTGCTATCCTGTTCTGTTGAGTTTCCTTGTATTATGGGACAGTCATAATGAGTTTTCTCCGAAACTAGATTGTGCTCCAGCGCTATTTCGAGTTTTTAATGATTACTATTTAGAAATAATTGGAAAAAGTCTTATTTATCGCCTAGTTGTCATCTCCACCACTGTCATCTCCACCACTGTCATCTCCACCACTGTCATCTCCACCACTATTTTCTGCTATCTCTCCTCCTGTCAATCTCGCAAAATAGTCTATTGAATGCTCATCCTGCCATTTAATGGTAAATTCATATCTCTCAGCATTACTCTTAATGACTTCGTCAACTAGTTGTAAAGTAAACACCGATCTATCCCCGGAGTTGATAGTGGTAGGATCAAGGCGACTTGATTCGGAACCTATAATTCCACTATCATTATAAAAGACTGCAGATATTTCGACTGATTTTGCAATGTCTGTTCCATTATTTAAAATCTCACCAACAATTTCATCGGCAAAGGATTTGCCGATGAAATTGGCAAAGGATTTGCCGATGAAATTTTGACTTAGTAATACCATGTCATACTTTTTCTTGTTTTCCTGACTGAAAGCATCAGAATGAAGACTGATCTCTAAAACCAATATTGTTATCAGCACAAATGATAATCCGAAAATTTCGATATTTGACAATGCTTTCATTATAGGTCATTAATAATGAGCATATAGATAAAACTTTTATTGTAAATTTTTCTGTTCTAAAATACTACTCGATCACTAATATCGTAAAAATCAAAATTTCTTTGTTCATATTTTAGGATAGATTAGTTCGTATGATTTAACATAAAGAAGATCATAGAGAGAGAAGTAACTAGATCTACAAATCATTTAGTTCTTAAATTCTGTTGGATTGTTTTTATTCAATTAGAGTGATAGGAAGGAGTCAAATTTGTTTCACATACCACCGAACCCGTTTTCTTTACTGGTCTGTAAATTTGATTCTATTTGCTACACATGAG
>JACDCB010000160.1 GCA_013694585.1 Candidatus Nitrosopumilus sp.
AAACAACGTTATTTTCTCAACCCTTGATGCATGGAAACCAGTACTACAACAAGCAAAAGATATTTCAAGACACGTATCAAACACGGGAGTAAACGCCGCAAGAGTGTTTGAACAAAATTCAAGACAAATAGCATCAGATGTTAAAGATGCAGCTAATTCAAACGTAAACGCATCTACTACTTCCACCACCAAAGACTCTACACATCATTAACAAAGCTATAAGAGAAATTAAAAACTACAAAAAAATTCAACCCATTAGTTTTTCCTTTGAGTTAACCAAACTCAAGGAATTCTTAAGTTTATCGATACTAAAATTATATCCACTTTTCTGACCGTTGTCTTTTTCATCCATATAAGGAAACTTAATTTAAAAAGTAACTTATTTCAAGGTGTGACTTATATAGATATCCTCTTTATTTCCACCTAACCCGCACTTTATGCTGGGCTATCTACTTGTTTTTCTTAATATTATCTCGTATCATATAATCGATTTCATTCACTTTTGAATTAGATCCCTTCTTGCCCGCATTAAATTGAGAACGCATACTTATGGTAGTTAATCATAGTCGAATCACCCGAACCCATTTACTATCCGGAACCTAATCCTAGCATGCAATCTTCATTAATCATTAGTAATTTTTCCAACAATTAAATTCTAATAATCAAAGTTTAATCAGGTTTCCATTGATAATCTCCATTCTATAGTTACATTACTCAAATAAGAAATGATTGATATAGGCAAATTGGTAAGATGGTGTGAGGTTCAATTATGAGGTTAGAAGAATTGGATAAAGAAATTTAAAAGTTATTTAAAAGTTATTTAAAAGGATCAAAAAAAAATCATTATTAACTAGCGAAAGGAAGGCGACCTGCAGGATTTTTCTGGAATGGAAATGGAGAGGTCACCGTTAATTTCTTGTTTAATTATTAATCCTTGCTGTTCAAGTGAGTCAATTATTTGAATTATTGGTATTACTCCTAATCTATGACTATACCGTTTTTTTAGATTATTAATCGTTACAAGATCTGCATTGGTTGTCAATTCAAATAGCAAGTTTAAAAATGATTGCGAATACTTTTCCAAATCATTTCTTGATAAAATTCCAAAGGTTTCTGGAGATACCTGATAGTGTTCTGCAACTTTGTATATCCCCTCATAGATGATGTTTAATTCATCTTTTTCATCCCAACCGACTAATTTGTCTTGAACAAGAATTGGTAGGATATCATCTTTAAACGCTGTCTCTGTTATAGGAAAATTGGTACCATCGCCTCCAATTTCCGTCCAAACTTTCCTAAATTGGACTTTTTTTTGGACATCGCCATTGACCAATTCAGCTAAACTTTTTAGGAAATTAAATACATGGAATTGTTCAGCATAGTCCAATTCTGAAATTTTCATTATTAGAGAGTTCTTGTGTATTTATTACATTTAAAGATAAGTCGACCTAATGCTTAATCTCACTAAAATGAATCATCATTCTAACTTTATGCTGTATCTAGAATTCATGTGGATATCCTCATGATTTTCATCGAACTCTTAAACCCTCGGGAATTTAATCCCACAGAATCCACTCTCCATTTGAGTAACGCTATTAGTGACTGATTGATGCTAAATTGATTACTCCATCCTTATTCAGATGAGTCAACCAAAAAGGCATTGAATATCAAAGAAATATCAACCCAATTTTCAAAGTATTTCTTATTATTTATTAACCTCAAAGAAAGCATGAGGTTTAGTTTCTGTAATGGCAAGTTCAATAGAAGTTCCTTTTGAAGCCTTTTTGTATGCAATTTTAAGTAGACATATCCATGTCTGCAAATCCATCATTATATGTGATGATTGTATTTTTAATAACCCTTGTAATAAGCCCCACAATAAGTTCAGTATCAGGCTCGCCTTCTACCCCAATTAATAATTCTTCTACTTATCCTATATCCGACCTCTCTGCCTCTACTCCTTCGACAACACAAAAAGAAAAAATAATTTAACCTCAACATTTGAAATAACTGATCAGATAAAAGCACTCATAGATGATCGTTTAGATAAAAATAAAACTAATGCTGTAATTGCTATAGGGTTTATCGACCCAAATGGAACTCAGTTTTATGGTCATGGTAAAATGTCCCAAAACAAGTAACACTACAGTAGACGAAAATACAATTTTTTCCATAGGTTCTACTACCAAAGTATTTACTACGGTTCTTTTGGCAGATTTGGTAAACAAGGGTCTTATCGAGTTAGATGATCCTATTGAAAAGTATCTTCCCTCTAATGTTACTGTACCCCAATATAAGGGCCATAAAATCACCATCGAAGATTTAGCTACTCATACTTCAGGTTTACCAGAGTTTCCTGGTAATTATTGTCCATCTTTCGATCCTGCAAAAACAGCAGTTGTGGATTCAGTCCAATACCGAAAAGATTTGATGAACTGTACCAAAAACTATACAGTTGACCAATTCCATATGGCACTTTCTAACACCACAATCACAAGAGAACCTGGTTCAAAAGTTGAATATTCAACATTTGGTATTGGTTTACTAGGTCACATTTTAACCTTAAAATCAAATATGTCATCTTTTGATAAACTTTTAGATCACAATATTTTGGATGTGTTGGGAATGAATGACACAAGCTTTGGTCTTTCAGAGTCTCAAAAATCTCGATTAGCAGTGGGGCACTTTAACGGTCCGGAACTACCTACAATGAACATGTCAAGTTCTATTGCACCAGGGGGCGCCCTTCATTCAACTGTCAGTGAAATGCTAAAATTCTTGTCAGATAATATGGGATTAATTAAGACAGAATTAGACGATGCTATGCAAGAATCACATTTAATAAGACAGTACTGGCCAAATATTACCTAGTAATTTACAAACATCCGAAAGGAACAACAACATCGGACTATATGTTGGTTTAGGATGGTTTATAACTACAAACTTTGGTCACGAAGTCATATGGCATAACGGGCTACCATTGGTGGTTATAATGCCTATATGGCCTTTAATCCTATTACGGAGAGGGGTATCGTTATACTGTGCAGTACCGATATTGCGAATATTAATATTAATATTACAGCTATTAGTTTCAGTCAGGATGATGAGCTATCATCTTTGATATGGAGTTTGCTCAATCAATAAGTGGACGATTACCGAAAATTTCATTATCCTCCCTTAATTTTAATTCTTATGCAATATTCTTATAATTATGTAAAGAATTAATGTAGTATGCTAATTTACGTTATATGGAGGGCATAAGGATAACATGACAATAAGCGAACCAGAATATGTTTCAAGCACCCACCTGAGTGGAGAAGCAAAACCTGTAACTCAAACTATATACATCAATGTCAAAGATGTACTTGAGCACCGCAAGTTTTATTTGATAAATTTTGGAAGGGCACATTTGCAGAGTAGAGGATAAAGGAAATGGAAGAAAGAGAACAGTGCACAGAAACTAGGATTGTATATGGAATAAAAGCAATAATGGACATTGCTGATGAAATTCTTCTAACTTGTAAGAGTAATTATGATGTATATTGTGATAAAAATGGACCCTCATTCATGATTACGGTATCTCCTTATAATGAGGTATACTCCAAATTAAAAAAAAACAATGTAAAAATAAGATTGATTACTGAAATAACGACAAAGAACATAAAAAACTGCAAAGAGATTATTGATAAGTTAGAAGCGGAGGTAAAACATCTGGAAGGAATCAAAGGCAATTTTGCAATTTCAGATGATAACATTTACATTGCAACGTCCTCCTTAGAAGAGAACAAACCGATACCTGATATGATATACAGTACCGTAAAAGGTGTTGTAGAACAAAATCGGTATTTATTTGAAACTTTGTGGAAAAAGTCAATATCCGCCGAACAGAGGATAACGGAGATTGAACAAGGGTTACTACCGGTCGAGACCCGGGTCCTTGATAACTCAAGAGAAATATACACACACATACTTGATATCACGGAGAAAAGTCATAACGGATTGTCAAATTGCTCCACAGTAGGCGGTTTTCAAATGATATATGATGAGGAGCACCTTTTTCAAACTTACTCGCATCTCGTGGTAAGGTACAAGGAAGGAAAAGTAAAGGGTGGTGTGCGATGGGTAACTCATATTGAAGACAAAAGAGAGCAGATTGACCTCATTAAAATATTTCTTACCCTTGGTATAGAAATAAGGCACGTAAATAACCTACCTCCCATGAGTTTTGCATTATCTGACAAACAGTTCCAGGGCACTATTGAAAAAATGGAGCCTGGAAAGATGTTTGAGAATGTCCTCTATAGCACAGAGCCCTTATATATCAAACATTTTCAATCCATTTTTGAAGAGCTTTGGAGAAACGGAATAGAGGCTCTACAAAGAATAGACCAGATAGAAAAAGGTATTTCATCTGAAACTACAAAAGTAATTGAGAATCCATCTCGATCAAAAGAACTGTTGTTGCGCCTATTACAAAATGCACAAGAGGAAATAATGATTGTTTTTCCGTCATTTAAAACTGTAAGAAGACAATTCGGCTTTGGTGTTAGTGATTTACTTAAACAAAAGAGCCAAGAAAATCTAAGAATCAGGATTCTATCGCCAATGTCTGAACCTGTAAAAGAATTGTTATTGCTAGTATATGCCAAAGAAAATGACCAAAACATAGAAAATCTTTTTGTTAGGGAGATTGTAAAGCAACAAGATATCAACTCCACGATTTTGATGGTAGACAGAAAATTCCTTCTGACCATGGAACTAAAAGACGATTCAAAAGAAACATTTGAAGAGTCCACAGGACTATCTACATATTCTACCAGCAAACCCACTTTACTTTCATACACATCAATCTTTGAAAGTCTTTGGACTCAAACAGAAATGTCTGACAATTTAAGGCTGGCAAATGAAAAGTTGGAGATTCACGATAATCTGCAAAATGACTTTATAAACATGGCAGCGCACGAGCTAAGGACGCCCTCGCAAGCGATTTCGGGATATGCCGAATTGGCATTGTTAGACTACGATATCAAAGATAAAGAAAAAAACATACGGTATTTAGAAACAATATCAAGAAATGCCGAGCGCCTCTCTAGATTAACCGTAAACATACTGAGTGTTGCCAGAATTGAAAGTAAAACTCTAAAGCTAAACAAAGAATTCTTTAACCTTGAGGAATTGATTTCCACTTCGGTAGAGGATTTTAATATAAAGTTAAGCAAATTACAACACAAAGACATAGGAGTCATTTTTGAGAAAAACATGAAAAAAAATGTTCCCATAAAACAAGATCATAGCACCTCATCATCAAGAGATAGGCCATACATGGATTCGTTGGTCGAAGCAGACAGCGAAAAAATAGAGCAAGTATTGGTAAATTTATTGGATAATGCAATAAAGTTCTCCAAAGGAAAAATTTTTATTAAGATTACAGAGGACAATTTACTGTTTGTTGTAGAGGTTAAGGATTCTGGCCCAGGAATTGACCCGGAAATACTTCCTAATCTTTTCTCAAAGTTTGTATCCAAATCAGACATTGGTACCGGCCTCGGATTATTTATTTGCAAAAATATTATTGAGACCCATGGCGGTAGTATATGGGCTCAAAATAACAATAATAAGAATGAAAAAGGAGCAACATTTTCATTTAGTTTATCAAAGTAATTTAATTTGATTAGATATTGTCAGGATTTACCAAACATGTCTTTTCTAAATCCAGTCAAATCATAAATAAACTTTGATTGTTTGATAAATATATTTTATTAACTGGTATTATAAAAAAACGACTTGTCAAATCCTAAATATTATGCTTTTATCTCCTCCAACATATATTGCAAAGCTATGTGCATCAACAAACTCTTTATTTTCGTTATACAACCTATCGTAATGTTTTAGCACATCTGTTTCCATTAATTCCTGATAATGCGAATCATATGCACAAAGAATCGATATTGGTGACGATAGTTTTTTCTCAAGTATGTATTCTAAATCATGCCATTGTTGAATGAGCCTGTGTGAGAGGAAATATGTTGACAGGTCGGCTGCAACTCTAACACCCTTTTTGCCTTTCGAGATGAATTTATCTGAAATTGACTTTGCAGCATTCCTCCAATTGTCCACATCTGGATTTTCCGCATTTTTATATAATTCCTCTCCTCTTACTATAATAAGACTGCCATCTCCTTGTCCATTTTCTTCATATTGTAATGTATTGATTCCATGACGCTGCATTGATTTTCTAATTTCTTCTACTGACTCTGTGGCAGTAGCATATACCACTCCCCAGTTGTTTTCTAAACCCGATTTAACGAAAGCAAAATGAATCTTTTGCATTTCTTCTTTGGAAAAATAAAAAATGCAGCCGTGTTCACCAGCCTCTAAGTTATGAAGAAATTTTTCTACTGAAATATCAATCCTGTTGCCAAAGATTTTAGACATTCTATATTAAACAATCAGCTTATTTGCTTGATTAATATAAATATACTATTGTTAAAATGACTAATTTACTTTTTTAAAAAAATAGATAATACAAATGTCTTCATTTTCAATCTCACTTTCTCACTATATCTGATTCAAAAAATTGAAGAAAGATGAAAGTACATGCTTTTGAAATAGTGGTGAATTGTATAGTTTATCCTGTAACATCGAGTTCTAAAAAAACGCATCAATCAAAAATAGTTAAAAAAGACAGATTTTTGTACTTTATATTTGCTATATAAAATGTAGAGTAATCATAGAAAATGAATAACAATACGAGTGAAATAGGCCACCACTACCAACTAGGCCCTGATTTGACAATACATAGAATAGTCAATGGCATGTGGCAGGTCGCAGGAGGACATGGATATATCGATCATGAATTGGCAATTGAGGATATGATGAAGTATAACGAAGCTGGATTTACCAGTTGGGACCTGGCGGATATCTATGGCCCTGCAGAAGATTTTATTGGACAGTTCCGACGGAGACTATCTGAGATAAAAGGAAAAGAAGAACTCGATAGAATTCAGGCATTAACAAAATGGGTACCGCAACCGGGAAGAATCACATATTCTATCGTTAAAGAAAACATACAGAAATCGCTTAACAGACTGGGTGTTGACTCTCTGGATTTACTTCAGTTTCACTGGTGGGATTATGATAATCCGTACTACATGGACGCTCTCAAATATTTATCGGACCTTCGCGATGAAGGAATAATCAAGCATATAGGCCTTACAAATTTTGATACTGAACGTATGCAGATTATGATGGATTCAGGTTTAAAAATTGTATCAAACCAAATTCAATATTCAATTATAGATCGTAGGCCTGAAGTTAAGATGATGTCATTTTGCCAGGAGCATAATATCAGACTTCTTGCCTACGGAAGTTTGTGTGGAGGACTGATGTCAGAACGATACCTAAGAAGAACACAAGAACCATCTGCTACTGAGCTAGATACGCTAAGCTTACGGAAATACAAGAAGATGATAGATATATGGGGCGGATGGAGTTTGTTCCAAGAACTTTTATCCACTTTGAATGAAATTGCACAAAAGCACAATGTGAGTATTGCAAATGTAGCAACTAGATATGTCCTGGAGAAACCTGCGGTGGCAGGCGCCATTATCGGCGTTAGGCTTGGAATATCTGATCATAGAAATAGTAATGCCCAGGTATTGAACTTCAGTTTGGACAAGTCAGATTATGATGCCATCGATACTGTAAGTACAAAGTCAAATAACTTGTTTGAAATAGTGGGAGACTGTGGTGATGAATATAGATGATGATTTTAGCATATACTATCCTTCTTAAACATTTGGATTCTTGTTCCTATTTAGGAGTGGTAGGCGACACGTAACACCCGCTCAATGTTGGTACAGACGATAGTTAATGATGCAGGGGGGTTATTGAGTTTCCCTTCTTCCTTACCAGTTAGTAGTGAATAATTTTAATGATTTCTGAAACTTCACACTCATTTAAGCCGATAGCAATATTATGAGTCAATATTACTGAGACATCATCTGAAAATTGATTTGTCACATACCTATTACTATTATCGCTTTGTACGCAATTCCAAATGGACCCAATCCAATGGGTATAGTATCTATAACCGTGTTAGCGTCCCCATCAATTGCATTACTTCACTACCTCAACAACACCCATCATGCCATCATCCCCAAGAAACATAATGTGGCAGTGATAAACAAACTTTCCACCTAACCCGCATCAAATCTGTATATATTTGTAGTAGTAGATGATGTATAGTTAGGACAATAATCATATTACATGGGTGACGGCAAATTATTGTCTGATTCATTAGAATTATTTCCTTGCACACTCGTTCGGTTAAGCATTTCACCTATTGTTAAAGTTGGATTGTTTGGATAAGTTAGATTAAAAGAATTTTCTATTGACGATTGTGATGCAACTAGAAGTAAAGTCTCGCTATGAAAAGAAACTACTATAATGAGAATTCCCAGAAATATTAAGAGTGCGAATTTGTTCACGTAATCATAATACTATCATGATATAAATAAGCCGAAGATATTGACCACTAATAATTTTATTTTTTTTCTATATATTCTAATTCCACATATAGAATCTTTTACAGTATTGATGTATGAAATGCCAACGGATGTTTACTATTCGATCTGAATAGATCGTTTATCTCAAGAAATGATTATGGGTTAAAGAGTATGTTATAAAGTTAATGAGAATATTATAAAATTTGATAAATATTATTAAATATGAGGATCTATTATGTTATCCATATTCCTAAATCAAGAAAATGACGATAGTAAAACATCGGGCAAAGACTATGCCCAATCCAATAGAAAAGGGAAATATGCGACTTCCACTGAAAACCGTAGGTTAGTGTGGGAATATATTGTCTGGC
>JACDCB010000244.1 GCA_013694585.1 Candidatus Nitrosopumilus sp.
AGAAGAAAAGACCAAACGAGAAGCAGAAGAAAAGACCAAACGAGAAGCAGAAGAAAAGACCAAACGAGAAGCAGAAGAAAAGGACGTTCTACAAGAACCACAAAATGATTCCTCGGTTACAAATAACTTGAATTCAAGCAGGCTCGATGGGAAACAAGGAAATGTCAAGAAAACTTTGGAAAATGATCTTAATTATTATCTAATATGGGAACAATTACGAGAGGCATATCTTCATACCATGAAAGAAGCAACTTCCTCATATTTTAGGTTGTTAGATTTTTGGTCACAGCATAAGAACCATAAAGAATAATTTATTTTTTTTAAATAACTACCAACAAAATCAAGTTATTTCTTATTCAATCATAAACAACCTCTTTAAGAGTATAAATCCAGTTCTTTGGTTGAATTAATAATGTTGTAAACTTTCTGAGTCAAATCGTCTGCTTCAACATTTTTGTTGATTACTAAGAATAACACATGTTCTTTGACTGGAATAATTAATATTTTTAGTGAACTATATTGATAACAAATGGAGTTTAAACTTCCAAATGATGTAGTGAACGCTTTCCTTAAATCAACTGCATATGCAGATTCAGAAATAATCAGTTCCGCATTTCTTCCTTTTAGATGTTTGTCAAGAGAATCCCTTTGATTACTGATATTTAAATGTCCAGATTTTTCAATAACTCCACTGAACAAAATATCATTATCTAAATCTAGTATGCTTTTTGTGAATTGATCAGCCTTCATGTTGTTATATTAAAATAATAAACATATAGCCTTTTATGAATTTTCAATCATTTATGGTCTCAACATATTTTAAATATTTCAACGAAATCATCATATAAGTCTAAAACATAAAACATAATATAACCATGGCTAACGATGCATCATCATCATCTACTTCTGCGGATACAATTCCATATCCTACTCTAACTATATTGTATTTGCCATCAGAAGCAAATTTAGCTATTGAAGAAATTAGTCAAAAATATAATAACATGACCGTCGAAGATTGCAAAGGTTTTTTTCATCAGGGGAAAGAAAGGGACTATAAAAAGATAACAATTTGGAGTCAAGGCATCGATAGTCTTTGGTTCAATGCCATTATCGCTCGTATAAAGGATTTATCGAACTTAGAATCTATTCCTATTGTCTCTGGTGGGATAATGTATTCGATCTAGAAAATGATCACTCTGTCAATTTATGTATTCCAATGAAAATGGAAGTTGTTGTTGGAACTTCGAGTGAGAAGTCAAGTGGATTGTATAAATAAATATTGGTTATAGTATGTGAATATAGAAGATTGGATAAATCATTGGGAATTATTGACTGGTACATACACATGCTCCCTAATTTTGAAAAGTTAGACACAAGATTCATTTGAATGGGAAACACGTTGTTATCGGCAGAAGTGCCTACGATTTGCAATAATGGATTAGTTGAATTACACGGAAGTTTTGCTAGGATGTTTCCATTCAAAATTTTCAATGGCATTGAACTATATAGCGGAATGTAATCCTTTGAAGAAATAGTCATAGGGTAGGGCAGTATCATCATAGATTGCATATTTTCTATATTATTGTTACTGTTATTATTACTAGTAATATTATCATCGCTGGTTAAATTGTTATTGTTGTCTGATATGGTAATATTGTTTTTATCCGGAGAAACAGTTGTAATATTTAATGCAGTATTATTCGGTCCTAGATAATTTAAAGCACTATCTAATGTTTGCGAAACCTCATTGTCGTTATTATCTGATTGGTTTGCTATCGCAAAAGAAAAATTTTGCATACCTTCAACTACCGAATCAAGTAAGGATGATCCTTTCAAAGAATCAATTAGAGAAATCGCCTCATCACTAGATGACTTTGCTTTATCAAAATTATTGGATGTTTGTTCCATTTGACCAAAAACATCCATATTAGAAACTGATCCCAAACTCAAAATAATTATTCCAATGATAAAAAAAAATCTGAATTGTGTAAGAATTGACACTGTGATATAATTATAAAAAAATTATTTAATCCTTTCCTTTGATGAATTTGAAGACAAAATATCCCTTATTTTTTCCACATTGGTTAATGGGGGCGAACAAGTAAAGTCTTTACATATTATTGCAAAATCGCTAGCAGGTTTTTCTTTAATTAGTGATTTATTCTTGAATAAATCGTATTTATCTAGCTTTTCTGAGACGTTGTCCTCATGTAGAATAGAAAAAATGCCATTTGGAACATACATCTTATTCAGTTCATCAATTATATCAGATTTATTACCTTTTGAAAAAATGGTTATTTCCGTTGGTTTTTTAACATATAGATATGTCGATGATAATAACCAACCAAAACCAAATGGATTATCTAACGCGGATGATATAGATCCTTTCATCATTTTCTCAGCCATGTCTAAGTAATTGTTTTTCCCTGTTATGTGATAAAGACGGATCAAATTTGATATTGAAACCGAATTTCCGCTTGGCAAAGCCAAATCATACAAGACTTTGGTTTTAGTGAGAATAGATTCATGCATATCGGAAGAATAATAGAAATTATTTTCTTGTCCGTCCCAAAAATGCTTTATCAAAACATCGGTATAATAAGATGCTAGTTCAATGAACCTTGGATCTGATTTTACCTCAAATAAATCCAAAAGAGAATTTATGTAAAAAGCATAATCATCCAAATAAGCAAGTATTTTGGCTTTATCTTGTTTATAAATCCTGTATAAATATCCTTCCTTGGACTTTAACTTTGTTTCGATGACGTCCACTGCGGTTAGTGCAGTTTTTAAATATTCTTCCTTACCAGTTATCTTATAACCTTTGATAAAAGCAGATACAGCTAGTGCATTCCACGATAAAATTGTTTTATCATCTTTTTGAGGCTTTATCCTTTTCTCTCTGATATCAAAAAGCTTTGTAGAATTTACGGATATAATGTTCTTAACCTCCTTCACATCTAGTCCATACTTTCTTGCTAGATGTTCGACGGAGGTTTTGATATTTAGTATGTTTTTCCCTTCAAAATTCCCTACTTCTGTTATATCAAAGTATTCGCAGAAGATATTTTGGTGTAAAGGAATTTGAATGATTGAGGTGACCTCTCTCTTAGACCATACATAAAATTTTCCCTCTTCTCCGTCAGAATCTGCATCTTCAGCTGAAAGGAAAATTCCTTCCTTATTTGTAAGCACACGTAAAATATAATCCAAGGTTTTTTCAACAGTATCTCTAAATATTTTTTCCTTGGTGATTTGATACATTTCACAAAACAAAATAACCAATAATGCATTATCGTACAACATTTTTTCAAAATGGGGCACTAGCCATTTTTGATCGGTCGAATATCTCGAGAACCCACCTCCTAGGTGATCATGTATCCCTCCAAAGATCATTTTTTCACTTGTTAAAGTTACGAAGTCCTTGAATTTTTCAATACCTGATATATCGTAGTAACGAAGCAAAAATAATAGATTAGATACGTTAGGAAATTTAGGGGAGATCCCAAAACCTCCATGAATAAAGTCTACCATTTGCAATAAATTTAGTGCAGATTCGTCTAGAACTGTTTTGTCAATTTCTACACTTTTGTTGTTCAAAATATCTTTTGATGTGTTTATCAGCGCTTCTACAAATTCCGAGGTGGTTTTATTTATGTCGCTTTTTTTATGGGAATAGGCCTGAGAAAGTTGATTTAAAATTTCAGTAAAACCCGGCATACCATATCTGCTATCTTTTGGAAAATATGTACCTACATAAAATGGCTTGAGATCAGGAGTCAAAAATACCGATAATGGCCAGCCACCATTACCATTTACTAGTTGACATGCTCTTTGATATATGTCATCTATATCTGGTCTTTCCTCTCTGTCGACCTTTATGTTAATAAATTTTTCATTCATGATTTTTGCAACTTCGGTATCTTCAAATGACTCATGTGCCATTACATGACACCAATGACATGAACTATATCCTATGCTTAGAAAGATTGGTTTGTCTTCTTTTTTTGCCAAATTGATAGAATCGTCATTCCAAGCCAACCAGTTAACTGGATTATAAGCATGTTGTAATAGATACGGACTATTTTCTTTGATCAATGAATTGGGTTTTGCATTGTCAAAACGATTATCCATGACTCTGAAGATACCTGATTATATTTATTATGTACTAATCATCAACTTTTGTCCTGCTCTATTCTGAGAAGAGAATATTGCAATTAGATAAAATAGGTATCTCTTTAGTCACGGATTAGCAGAGAACGCAGGACTAGAATTTTGTGTTCAATTCTTTTCTATTCTTTTCTTTTGCTCCCTTTTCAAATTCATATTGAGAACTCTTCCGGTGGGAATTATCTTTGTTGTTATTTACCTATATTTGGAGTAAAGATGAATTGTTTCCATCACTGTAAACAATTAACAAATATGATGGAAATAGCTACGTCTTTTAGTCCATCTACAAAGACAAATTAAAATGACTTTTTTGTTTTAGTTTACCATCACAGTACCAACCATCGCTGGATGTAAGGTACAAAAATAAGGATATTCACCTGCTGTATCGAATGTATGCTCAAAGGTTTTTCCTTTACTAGTCAGTGCTGTTGGACCAGTTAGACCTGAATCAAATAGCTTCCCAGCATCTGCTGCACCGGCGGATCCAGATGTTACAGTATGAAATGCGGAATCATCGTTTGTCCACACTACAGTTTGACCAACAGTGACTTCGACAGGATTTGGACTGTATGCCGTATCGGTCAAAGTAGATGCTCCGGGGACTATTGATACTTGAGTATTACCTGAAGCTTGATCTGTTGCATTGTCCGAACTACTAGTTGCATTGTCCGAACTACTAGTTGCATTGTCTGTCAAAAACTGACGAAGTGAAGGTGGGGTTTGTAATACTGTAGGATCTGTAATAACTGGTTCTTCCGTTAAGTGATATTGGGCTCTTAAAGTTGATTGTTGCAAATTCAAAACATCAGATGAGAACGAAGGACCAATATAGCCAAATGATGCCCACAATATATAGATAGATAGCAATGATAAACCTATCACAATAACAGAGATACCTATAGTACCTATTTTCATGTTTTTGATTGAAAGTTTTGGAAGGTCACCCTCCTTTGACATAATTACAACAAAAGTCAAAGATATTAAAAAGGTTACTGACTACAAAAGTTAACCTTTTAATTCTAATTATAGAATATTCAAACATGGTACCAGAAAAAAAAATAGAATCTTTGAATCTTGTTATTCCAATTGGAAAACCAAAAGCATTAGGTTCGTATGTCCCGATAGTAAATGTCAACGATCTAGTTTTTATTTCAGGTCAACTTCCAACTGACATAAATTCTCCATCAAACGACCTGAAATTTAGAGGTAAAGTAGGCAAACAAATTTCAATCGAGGATGCTCAACTAGCTTGTAAAATTTGTTGTTTAAACGCCTTCTCTATTCTTAAGAGCCTAATTGGTGACTTAGATAAGGTAAAAAGAATAGTCAAAAT
>JACDCB010000187.1 GCA_013694585.1 Candidatus Nitrosopumilus sp.
TAAATTTTCTAGCAAGATAGCTATTAGACTGATAAATCTCTAGGTTTTTTAGAAGTTCGAAGATCATAAATAAGATAACGGTATTTATAGCTCGATTTTGTATAATTGTATATAATTGAAAAATTATAGAATAAATGATATTTATTCTTGTAAGCGAAATACCAAATTCTTGATTTCAATATCTTTATTGTTTTCTATTTGTTTTCTTATTTCATGCTCATTTAGTTCGGCCGAGGCGCATTTCAGCCACTCTGCTCACTATAATAATGGGGATACAGGAATTGGGGATAAGTATATGGTTCTTCAACAAATGGAGCCAGAATACACCAAACCTAATGAATTATCGCAGATCCAGTTTAGCATTCAAGATAAACAAGGCAAAGACACGAGCAATGTAGTAGTGATGGTTGAAATTTATTCAACACTTACAAATGAACGATTGTCGGCTTATCCTTGGACAAGACTAGAATCAGGCGATTTCCAAATTCCCTATATATTTCCAAAGGTAGGAAATTATCAAATCGTTTTAAGCATACTAAATGATAATTCCAATAATTCTAGTGACGATATTATCAATACAATTCCTACTTCACGTACAATATTAGGTGACAATTTAAACTGCAACTGTGAAAGAGCTGTATTTAATATCTCTATAACTGAATCATTTGGCTTCATTTTTATTACAGTGATTTACGGTTCAGTTTTTGGCGTGATCTTGATAATCGGATCAGTTTTAAGCTGGATGTTTCTAAGTAGAAGAAAAAGCAAAACAAATCCAATATCTAACGATGAATTCATTAAATATTCAGTCTTGTTTTTAGCACTTGGTGCGGCTATAGTTCACCTCGCAGTATATTCTGGTCACGCAACTTTAAGATACGAATACAGTATATTCCTAATATCCGCTGCAGGTGGACAACTTTTATATGGGATTTCATATATCTTCCTAATTTTCTCTGATGATAAACTAACGGTCAAAAAAACTGACAAAAAGTATATATCAAAAGAGTACTATAAAAAGTCTTTAATCTTAAACTGGATTGGACTGGTAGGGTCTTTGGTTCTAATATTTTTATACTTGTACTCAGTTATTTTTCCCCCTCCGCTTTCACCAAATTCAACTCCCTCAGATGTCGATCTTGGAGGAATTATTGCCAAGGCATTAGAGATAGTATTAGTAATTGGAATCATTTATTTAATGCGAACAGAAAAGAGGAGATATTTATATAGTATTCAGACATATGATGAGAAAAGTACATGATTTTTTTTAGAAAAATACTCGTTGATCCGCATATCGAATTGATACTAAAATGGAACGATATCACTTGAAGAACTATTTGATCGATTCGGTATAAGACTGCCCAAAAAGATAAGCACTCAGCAACACTGGAAATATTTTTGATCCCATGATTAATTATAATTCAGAGATAAATACACACTAAATTCATCTTGCAATCCTGACGATATAATAAGTCGATGAGATGTGTTTTTTATCATCATAAAGTTTACCTGTATTTTAGCTGGTCGGATTTTGATCGTCATCTTCGTTATCACCATCTCGGCCATCTTCATTGTTTGAGTCTATAAATCGGAAGGAACTTAATATGTGTCCAATTGTTTCTTGACTTTGTTTTGAATCAAATTTATCCACGATATTTTGGTAAGTAAGAATATATAAAACATCATCATGTATCAATAGAATCCTTTCCAAACCTTTGTCAGGAATATTAGTCAATCCCTCCATAGCCGTTAGGACTGACACTGTATCTGTACCATCTATCGCATACATGTTTTCCTCTATCTCTCCCACTACCCTTTCTTCTGGTGGCAAAATTAATTCTACTACTTCCTTTAAACCTCCTAATTTCTCTGCCATTTCTGTATCAGAGATTGATTGAGATTTCATAATTTTGAAGGAACTACTACCATTGTAAACTTGGACGTCGGAATACTTTGAAAACCTATTAATTTTCTCCTCAACGTTCCAGTCAGAAGGATATTCAAAACTGATTCCCAACCGATCATTAGAGTAGATAGTATAATTCAAATTGCTTTCAGTTGAATTATTTGATGCCAACGAACCGTAGACATGGTTGTATTCATAATATGTTAGAGTTATTAACCCAAAGCAGAAAACAGCACTATAAAATACCAATACTTTAAGACTATACATCCTATAAATATTATAGACATTAATTTAAAAATGATAACGCAAGATTGTTCATAACATTTTTCTATACTGGAAATACAGTAGCTCTGTCAAAGGGTCTCAGTTTCCATATCAATAATTTCTGCTAATCACATGATCTGGATTTCTCAATCACCATATTAAACACACAATGGATTTGTAACCAATTGATTTTAGATTATACTCTACAATGGGATAGATTTTTGATGACATGACGTCACATCTACTATTATAGGATCCCTTACTTGACGCTGAAACTTCAACTATTTTCGTCCTTTTCGTCAATTGCAAGCAGCCCATATTTTTACTTAAAAAGCGACCATCAATGCAATACAACACATCATTTAACAGCTATGTATAACCCTATTGACCAATTTGTCTGAAAGAAATGAATAGATTAAAGAGAGGACAATAAAGTGGACAAGGACAAGGGCAAGAATAAGTTCACTTTATTTGAAAGAGGCAAAATTAAATCTATATCAAAGGTCACTTCCCATATTACGATGAAGTGATAAAATGGACATTGTTGCATCATTTTTAGAATATTTGAATACCGCATTGAGTTTTGAACCTGCATTAATATTATCCATCACTATAAGGACTTTGATTGTATCTGGAATTCTTCTTTTTGTAATAAAATGGATTGGAAGTAAAGGAGTCAGTCAATTAACCGCCTATCAATTGATCATAATATTGAGCCTTGGAAACATAGTGGCGGAACCTATGATTAATAGTGACACACCAATATTATCTATGGTTACTGTCGTAGTTATCATCATCGTATTATTCAAGCTGTTAGATTATGTAAGTGCCAAAAATAAAAGGATGGAGAAAATAATAAATCCAGACGTCATAGAATTGGTCAAGGATGGGCAGATGGATGAGGAAGGAATGATAAAAGCTAGAATAGGCATGAAAGAGTATCAATCTTTTATGCGATTGGCAGGAATAAGAGATATACATGAAATAGAAACTTCAAATTTAGAGATAAATGGCCAAATAAGTTTCATTAAAAAAGAACGACACGGTTGACACACAACCAAGGTCATATTTGGTAAATTGATAATCTAGATCTTTTCACTATAAAGACAGCACACCGAAACTATGTGAACAAAGCATGAATCTATTATTATCAGAAGGTATCAAAAATATCAGATAGAATTTGTCTGATGTAATTCATTTTAGAGACCTTTTGGACCTGACCCCTTCTTCATGTTAATACTCTAACGGCATCTTTAACACTCATCTTCAGAAAAATGTGGAAAGCAAGGTCATGTAAATTGTTGGCACTTACATAGAAGACATCTGTGGTCATAAAATTTTGGACCATTAGGTTCATCCCTGTGTTCTTTCTTTGAATGGGTACAATTTTTACATATTAATAATTGAAAACTAGCATCATTCATTACTTATTATTTGCCCTACAAATATATTAATGTTGGAAAAATTACTAGGCAATAGTAATTTCAGGCTATCAATAAAGGCGTTTAGGTTCGCCAGAATTTGATAACATCCTCTCAAAAGGCTCGCTGTTTTACCCTACAAAGGTGACAATTCATGGGTGAAACGTATGTCAAGAGTTTATAGACAATAATATAGACAATATCGTAAAATCCAGACTACGAGATTAGAATGGGAAATTCAAAGTATATCAATCATCATGTAATAACTGAATGATTTCTGGATTCGATGGATTCGATGGATTCGATGGATTAATTACATTTACGTCATGAGACTTCATTTACAAACCCCATTTTTCTTCCTGTAGTGGAATAATCTAACTTTAATTAATAATATCACCAACTGGGCGTATTATAGGCCAAATTAATCAAATAATACACGGACTCCAGAAATGTGCCAGGATCAAAAGAGACCATCTCGTAACACTTGAATCTTGTGAAAAATTCTACCGCCAAGTGATTGCAGAAGATCTTCTCATTAGATTATCTTTCAATTAGCTGTTTCCTCTTAGAAACCAGGACCTAATATAATTTTATATAAGATGAAGCCTAATAGTTATTGATGT
>JACDCB010000234.1 GCA_013694585.1 Candidatus Nitrosopumilus sp.
TAAAATATCTTCTTTTGTATTTACCTTTTTAAGCGATTTATGACCAAGAAACTTGGAATACGAAATTATTGTCTTTAAATTATTGTTTTGACGTCTTTCAGAAGCATCGTGGTTCTTTATAAATTCATAAAAGCCGAATATAAGCGCAACATTCTCTTGATTTGAAAGAAACTTGATATTGTCAATAGTTGTAGAACGGTTTCCTGGGAATTATCTATTTGACAACCTTCTCTCGTTTATTTTTATGTTTCTTTTTGCTAACAAAAATAATAGAATAAAATCAAGCATATGAGTCCATGTAGTCAATGGGCCCAAGGGGGTTTGAACCCCTGACCTACCGGTTATGAGCCGGTCGCTCTACCAGGCTAAGCTATGGGCCCATTCATTTTAGTTTAAAAATGAAATGAGTGTATAAAGGTTTTGTTTATAACTAGCTAAGCCTCAATATTCTTCTCGACATATTTGCTGTGAACGGAATCCAACAGTTTATTCTGAGCGACTAGAGAAATTTTTACCGCGTCCAGTATTTTTTGGTGTTTATCTTCTGAACACTCATCTAATATATTCTCCCACACTTTGGCATGATAAATATCAACTTCTCTGTGGATATCAAAATAACGATGGGAGTCATCGTCAACTTTATTATAAAATTGTCTAAGCCCTTTGCTCTTCGTTTCACTAATCTTTGGTAGTTCTTTTTCAAAAGCATAAAGACATGCGACTCCCTCTTCAAAAGATGATATAGAGATGTCTAACAAATCGTTTATGGCCTTCCTGGTCATGGTTTCTCCAGAATAGTCATTTAATTCCTCTGCACTTACATTTAACGATGAAGCAAATCGAACCCAAGGTTCAATATGGTCTCTCTCTTCAGATAAATTACTCTTGATTAAATTATCATACTTTTCGCTCTTGTTGTTAATTAGTGTGTTCTCAACAAGATTCGGTACATGTTTCACCAATTGAAAATATTCTTTTGAATATCCAGCTAAATTTTCCAGAGTCAGTTTACCTTCTTGCCACATTTGGTAAAACTTGTGCTTCAACAAACTACTTTTTTCAATCTCAGCATTAATTTGATCCATTAAAAGAGTCATACATTTATTTCAGGCATTTTTCCAATAATAAACATTTTGCATTTAAAATCTCGCACTATGTGAATAATTGGTCAAATATGTAACTTCCAGGTATGTAAAACCATAAAACAGTGAATTTCCGCCGCCTTTAGTCGTTTTACTTTTTCATCATTCTATGTTGGAAATATTACAATTCACATAATTGATGTTCATTCTTATTCACCCTTAGATACCATGTCAGGGCGAATTGACAAAAAAATTGAAATAAGATGGCATGGATATATGCCAATTGGGATGACTAGAAAGAATCAAGTGTTGATATTCACAAGAACTAACAAGGATCAGATTTGATAATCCGCATAATCACAATAAATCAGATAAAAAAGTAACGTGATGATAAAATAGTTTATTTATCAATTTTGACAATTTGAAATAGCTACATTATATTGCACCTATATCCTACACAGTCTTCAATATTCCCTCCCAGGCACAGAATTAATTGGATTCAGGTCAATGTCTTTCCCCTCATGTATTGTAGGAGAATGAGTAGGAAATTGTCCAGATTAGTTTTTCCTAACCTGGAGTATAAAAGGAATCGTGCCACACTGAAATACCTATAAATTCAATTATTCATTCGATGGATTAAGGACGAGTTCATTACAGAATCCTTGACAAATGCCGTGGCTTGATGAATAGACATATTCTCAGCTTCGGACAAATGTTTAGCAATTAGCCCCAATCCCATGTTGGATCGATATATGTCAGATACATCACTCAACGATTTAACTGGGTTATAGGACAATAGTGATGAGATAAAAGAGGAAGATAATATTATCGCCTTAGTTTGTGGGTCCACGTGATTTAGTGAAGCTTGAAGCTCAAGATATGGTTTGATCATTTGACCAATAATTTTCATAATTTTAGAATCAGTGTTGTTGTCTTGCCCTAATAATAGATTATCTAAATAGTCGTCATCATCTCGGGATTTGTATTTTGATTGCCACTGTTTGAATTTGTGAAATTTATTCCTATAAACCTTTTTCACATCTTTTGAGCGGTATACTGAACGACTTAAGTTAGTCGAGTTAGTCGGGTATAAGGCGATTTTGGCTAAATCGCTATGGACTGTTATATTATGTCGAAACGCATTCCATTTTCTACGAAATTTACGCCTACACATAGAACAAAAGTATAGTTTGGACTACATAAGAAATTTCAGCATGTATGATATTTTTGCGTTACTCCGAGTAACTCAATTATACACATGAGAATATGGTAAATAGTATTATGAGATAATTATCAATTCAAAGTTTGAATTCGTTTCAACAATAATAGTTCTACGAAATAACCAAAATCCGCAAAGTAACATTTGATTATGCAAATTATGCTATCCTTACCAGCTCTAAATAATCAGGATTAAATCATGACTCATTATGAAATTATGGAATCAATTTGTGTGTAATTCCTATGCTGCTGGTGTTGTGACATGTGTGGTGTGAGCCTGTACAATTTTCAAAATATATAGCATATAGAAGTATTTTTTCTAACCCAATCAAAGATCCGTAATATCGCAATTTTAATAGCATTCCAGTATCAAGGATGAATTTTTGGGCTGGCTTAAAGAAATGCCTTGGTGTTGATGGCATTAACTAAATTGGGGATCATGATGAAAAATTATAGATTAAAATACAAATATTCACATTTAACGCATTGAATTTTTTTTGGCTTATTGTACCCAAAAGGCTGCAATATAGTACATTTAGATAACTCGCAATCTTGACATAACACTCGACATCCGAACTTATCCTTAATTCGATTATTTTTTTTCAAAGAGGTTATTGTAAGATATCTTTTATCATCATTCAATGCTTCTTCTAAAAAGCGTATGCTATTTTCATCATATTTTGATACAACAATATCAGAATCTATTTGTGGAGGTTCCAGTCGCTTGCTCAATATTTAGATATGAAAGTACATATACTTGAGATTTTCCTTATTAGTGCAAGATCTAATCTGGAAAAAATACACAATCAGTTGGAGCACAAGGCTTGAATAAATATGCTCTATAAAACAAGCATAATAGTAGAATCTTCAAATAAAAAGGATTTTATAATATCTATAAAATACTCAAATTGAAGCTCCGGTGGTGTAGTAGCAATTAAAGCTGCACAATCCGGTCAAGCATTGCGGCCTTTCGAGTCGCAGATCCCGGGTTCAAATCCCGGCCGGAGCATCGGTAATTTG
>JACDCB010000243.1 GCA_013694585.1 Candidatus Nitrosopumilus sp.
AATAATTGATTCTGACCAGAACCATATGCAGAAACATAATCTGATAAAATAAACAAGACTATGTACAAAAAAATAAATGATGTGATTCTAAATACACATCTCATATGCCATAGTACATAAGTCCATAATATATTTGTGCGATTGGTTTTTTGATGAATTGATATAAAAAAATCTTATTTAGTATAATTCGACCTTCTCATTTTGCAAACAATCCGTTCAAGACTGAAAGTTCATCAAACTGAGTTAATTATTCTAAAAAATATGATTTGTCTTTTTTTTGTTTGTGATAAAGTAAGGCGAGAACGAATATATCTATTTTCTGATAACCGTAAAGCAAATAATTTTACTTGAAACAAAAATGCTATACGCAAGACAAGGAATAAATAGTTTATATCTTTGGATAGTGGTTGTAAAACGTTAGAATTTCTCTACTTTTTTTGATTCAATTACAAGCCGGAGTATAATGTATACTGACCTAGACTCCATCTGAGATTCATTCATTATTAAATCTAAATTCTCAATCTTTTCTAGTTGCTATCTTATGAGAGGACATTTCAGAATTCACTTCCGGATTGTAACAAGTCTTTTTTGGTAAAATGGTCTTTTCGGCCCTGTTAACTTAAGCATTAAGATAAATTTTAATTCATTATGTAGTCAATTCAATAAGATTTTCATTAAATTTTAGGCAATTTGAGTACGAGTAAGTTATAGATCCTGTCATAAATTCGTTGAAAAGTTTCTGGTTAATTTCTTATTCTTTTTATAAAAATATGTTAAGTTAACCGCGCCGTCTTTTCAGATTGTACTTATAAATTCAACCCCTTATTGCACTACAACATCTCCAGGCAACTATGCAAAATTCTGGATATTTTCCCTACAAATAGACCATAAGAATACAGATAATCGCATAAACCTACCTAGCGGTTAAATCTATACTCATCTTATGATCATAAAAAATGAAATCAAAGAATTCCATGGTGTTTTCGTAAACCTTGTAGAGATTTCATAATTTTGGTTTGAATTATTAGTTAAGATCTGGTAAGAATATTTTAGACATATAATAAAAAGGATGCAAACTTCAAAATATAAAAATTATAAAAAATTACGGTATCTCTATCGTCAGTATCGTCAATATCCCATATGTTATCCTTCTGATGTTGCAGATTTATTCTTGATTATTTTAATTCCTTTCACCTCCTTCTTTTTTTGATACGAATGGTATCGACTACACCCGGTGATAAGGCTGCAAACATCTATCCTATCTTGCTTGATGATGTATCTCACTTATACGACATCTTGTATATCGCCATACCTCATTCAACAAACAAGACATACTAAAGAGGTCACGCATAATAAGGGGTTTGAATGATGCTGGATAACAGTAGATTATAGGATTAGACTCTTACATGTATACAACAAAGCAATATTAATCTGAATGTTTGACAAGATAGAAAAGATCTAAAATAGTGATACAAGATTTTGTTAGATGAATATTATCCTTTCAGCCCTTTTTGATTACTTCTTTTGTCTTTGACTCTCCTTCAATAATTGAATCCTTTATTTTTTCCATTGAGAAATCTGCATTTTCAAATAGGTGTGGAAAAGGCTCTTCTCTTGTGATATAAAAAAGTTTTTTTATCTCTGCACCATGTTTCAATTTATACTTTGTATATTTTTTTCTAATCTTGCTTAAGTTTTTATCCTCTATTTTAATATTTTCAATATTCCCTTCTATTATATCATATAATTCATCGATAAATTCTAAATAACGTGTAATGATTTTTGACATTTTCATACTGTGTTGAGTTTTATCTCCAAACATTATGTCTCTAGCTCTATGACGTACTTCTAAAATGTTTTTTGGAAGAGTGTCTATATTTTTTGGATAGTTTTCAACTATATACACTATCTTGTCCCTAATTGAAGAAACTTCAATAACTTCGCGCAATGGTGTATTGCTCAGAAGACTTCCATCCCAAGCATAAACTCCATCTTCTACTTCCACCCAAGGAAGATAGTACATGGGATATCCTGCCGTTGCAAGTATATGTTTTGAAGAAATTTGTTGCTTATGACTATCAAAAATAAGAGACTCTGCAGTCAAAACATTTACGGCAGTCATCAACAATCTAGGCTTAGAACTGTGGAAAGGATTCAATTTATTATAATCAATATATTTTTCTAAAGTCTTTATCAAAGGAGAATGATCATACAAATAAGTCCAATTATATGGTCTAAAGTAATCAGGATCTGAAAAGGCATAAAAGGGATGCCACCTTGGATGGAACATTTTTCTGTTACCGTATAACGCAGATTGGATAAAAGAAGACATGGTCATCATAGATCTTGTTGCCTCTTCAAAATAGGGATCTATTCTATCATGATCATTTGTATATTGTTTTATTAACCCTTTTGATGGAAAAATGTTCTTATCTTGATTGTTTTCTGCAAGTTCAAGCCAAAATTCTTCCAGTGTTTTTTCAGGATGATCTTTATCTTTACTACCGGCAATTATAGCAGCGTTAATACCTCCAATAGACGTTCCGGCTACTATGTCGATTTCTATATTCGCTTCAAATAATGCTTTATAGACGCCACATCCAAATGCACCAAGAGAGCCTCCACCTTGGAGTAATAAGACTTTTTCAATATCTTTGCCGGACACGATTTATACTACCTACCTTTCACAACACTTTTGACGATGATTGATTTCTTGTATTTCATTTGAATTTCTTATTTGTATCAGAGCGTACATAGATGTACATTTGTTACTGTCCAAAAATATCAAAGTAAACAACCATGATATTATTACCCCTGAAAAAGGAATTAGGGGGAAGGTCGTAGGACGGGTAAAGTTAAATTGAATCATATTTGATAGTAAAGAATCATTATTGCGAAATATCATTCTTGTATTCATATAGGTATAAGGATAAGGGACCTGTTATATGACAATTCTCTTTAACCGTTAAATCTCATCTTTAACTGTTATCTTTAATTAATAAATATTCTATCCTTTTATTAATAGGGATATTCTAGGACAGAGATCTTAAATATTGATACGGGGGAGTTTTTATATATAGATGTTAAATATATGATATGTTATCAAATTCGATTGATTGACTCTGCCTGGATTATTATGTAGTATATCTCTGTTGTAAAAAGTTCTATTTTGGTTCATCCTTTTAATAAATTAACGTGATCATTCCAATATTGTACAAGTTAAACCATATTCATCCCTAGTCTGAAAATATTCTCTATAGTCCTCATCAATCTCCATGGCTGCTTGAAGTATCTTGCTTCTTATTGTGTTAGATGAATTAACAAACATCTTTGTATCTTTGGGAAGACAGTGACCTCCTATTCCATCTCTTGGTTCTAGTACTTCTACATTCCATTTTGTATTGAGTGATTCACGTAATTCCGAAAAATTGATGCTGTTAGACTTGCAGTAGAGGTAAAGTTCTTCTGCAAATGCTATTTGAAGATATCTATGAGCATTTTCTACTATTTTTGTTAGTTCTGCTACCTCAACCGATGATACTGGATGCATTGGAATTGATAGAGTTCTTGGATTTTTGTCTTTGACTGGTTCAGTGCTAATCCGATATATATTTATGTTTTTGAGTATAGTACAAATCTCGAATGCAATTGTTACGTGTCACATGTTAAATTCCGTATTCCGACGTTTAATTCAGTTTATCTTTAACGGTTAAAGATCCTTTATTTATACTACATTGCCATACCCTATGTAAATGTCAAATAAATATTCTAAATCTTGTAAAAAAAAGACTCTTAATGTTTCATTAATAGCGATGTTTATTGTACCGCTATTATCTGCAGGCATCTTGTCACCAGGTTATCAAGCGTTTGCTCAATCA
>JACDCB010000250.1 GCA_013694585.1 Candidatus Nitrosopumilus sp.
TACTTCGTGTTCTTGATCATAGATTGGAGACTTTATTCGGTCTGGAATGATTTGGAATTACAACGACAATATCGATAAATTGATTGTTAACTAGATATGATCTATTATTTTATTTCAATTCAACTAACAAGGTGTTTATGTTCATAGTAATATGAAAACGTATTCATACGACATAGATTATTGATTGCTTTTCAATATGTAATAGGAGTCAACCTACTCCCTACCCTTTTAATTTCTCATGGAACATTTTTTGGTAGTTTCGTTACTGGCTCAGATTTCCTAATACTAAATAGGATATCAATATCATAAACCAATGTACTATTCCAGTCTGAACTTTTCTTTTTGTTATCAACATTTCTATTCGCACAGCAATATACATTAAATAAAGAATAGAAATAGGATGGTCTGACGACCTGTATATGAGATGAGGTCCTATCCTACTCCCATAAAAATTATCGAGTGGTTAGAGTAAAATAGTTATAACAAGAACAAGATATATCCATATCCTATAGTATCTAAATGAAATCATTTCAGTGATCATCCTCCCCAAATCATAAATTTATCTTGATCAATACGAAGACAGTCAAAGTAGATTCCAGGGTTTCATCTTTTTGGATGGCCATTTATAGATATCAAGGTAATCTGACGATTATGGATGAGGATGATGATAAATGCTAAATCAGGATTTAATTAGGGATGAATTTTAATAAATAGGAAATCCAATTTTAGCATGTCACTATATTCTTGGGAATCCTCAATTACGTTTCAATTACAAGATGAATGAATATATTAGTAATATCGCCGCTAATCCTAAACAGTAATATCCAAAATAGTACAGTTTTCCCCTATTTATGATATCTATTAGCAGTTTTATTGTTATATACCCAATTATTGCGGATGATAAAAATCCAACTATATAAGATGAAAGGGGAATTTCTCCTATTGTAGATAGCTGGGTATCATCCATTAGAACAAAATCAAATACAGAGCCCCCAATAATGGACGGAATTGATAACAGGAATGAAAACCGGACCAATTGAGCATGATCAATTTGCCTTATCATTCCTAAAGAAATTGTAATACCACTTCGAGAAATGCTTGAGAATACAGAGAATCCCTGAGCTATCCCGATTAAAACAGCGTCAAGATTATTGATTTCCTTGGAACCTTTCTTGAAAAATTTAGTGATATAAATGAATATACCACTTATCAAGAATCCTATAGATAATAAAAAGAAATCATAAAATGAAAATTCGAATAAAGACTTTAGCGCAAACGCGATAACTGCGGTTGGAATGGTTCCAATTATGATAAGCATCAATAGTTTTCTATATTCTTTGACAGCTTGCAAAGACATGGAACGAGGATAGAAAACAGACCGGAAAATCATCGACAAATCAGTTCGATAAAACCCTATGAGACCTGCCAGAGTTCCTATATGAAGAATTAAATCAAAGAAGATAGGTACATGAATATTGAGTAATAGTTGAGTTAGTGCTAGATGACCTGAACTAGATATTGGCAACCACTCCGTTATTCCTTGCACGATTCCCAAAATAAAAGATTGAACGATATCAACTGTCATTTTTTATCTACTGGGTGATAGTGATTACTTATTTACTATAAAATGTTTACACCTTGCCACAATATATCATCGCCAAAAATAAATAATTCTGTAACAACCATTTGTACATGGGTGAAAAGATTCTAGTCACCGGGGCTACCGGTACTTTAGGAAGTGAAGTTGTAAGACAACTCTCTAAAGGCACCTCAGATACCAATATCAGGGCAGCAATTCATTCAATTGAAAATATAAATAAAGTGCAATATCCAAGGGTTGAGACAATACAAATTGACTACGATAAACAAGATAGTTTATCCAAGGCTTTTGAGGGTATAGATAAACTTTTCTTGTTAACTCATCCATCGCCCAAAGCCGCTGAACATGAGTCAAATTTGGTTAGGGAGGCAAAAAGGTGCGGGGTTAGCCATATAGTAAAGCAATCCGTAATGGGAGCCGATTTGGAAGCAGACGTAGAAGCCATGAGATTGCATCGTCAAGCAGAAAAGATAATTGAAGAATCAGGAATCGCCTATACTTTTCTCCGTCCAAACGAATTCATGCAGAATTTTATAAATTTTCATAGTCCTTCAATTAAGA
>JACDCB010000254.1 GCA_013694585.1 Candidatus Nitrosopumilus sp.
CTTCGAATCATCCTTTAATTCCATAACCAATGAAACTCTTTTATCGATAATTAAAATAGTTGACTTTGTTTCCATTAGATCTTCTATATTCCTTAATTCAATATTTGTCGAATCTGATTCAGAAAATCTTTTTTGATCTTTAAGTTCATGGATAATTTGATATATTTTTTTATCATTTGGTATTAATGCTTTAAGCTTTGTATTGTTGTTTTTTGCAGAATTGAATATCGATGAGACCAAACCTACCTCATGCTGTCTTATAAATGCCCCTGCAGATGGAAATATGATCAATATTTCATCTTTAGCAGATTTTACGATAGTTTGATAAAGATCACGCACATTGTCAGATTTTGATATAATATCAATCCTCTCCGGATCATAACCCTTATCGATATCATCAATCATGTCTTGTACGTCAATGCCATTCTTCCACAGATCATCAAAAATCGATTTATAATGGCTAATGTAAGATGGATCGTTACTTACTAACATGCTTTTAATTAGTTTTTTTTCTCCCAATGATTTATTATTCTCTATATTAGAAAAGAATGTCTTACTAGTTACTAAAAAATTTATTATAGGAGGGTTCTTTATACTCTTTATCTTGATTCCAATATCCATGAATAATTTTACTAATTCTATATCTTCTTTTCCATTCACAGATATTATCCATCTTATTCCCGCGTGATATTTTTTCTCATATTTATCCATTATTTTTTGGTAAATTTCAAACAATGAATTGTAAGCCACCTTAAGCATCCCAACATCCGAACATATGAGTAGTTCATCAGATATCTCCGCCAGCCTATCGATTCTTTCATAGATATCGTTCCAATTGTTAACTACCTTTGTATAGACTCTTTGATAACCTTCCTTAATTTCTTTAATTCTCTGATCTGCTGGAATGGCTTTGTCCCACAGACTCTCAAACACCTCTTGCTGTTGTTCGACAATTTCTTTCACATTACTGTAAATTAAATGGACTACAGGTTTTGCCTCTTGAAGATTTGCTGTAGCTATATATTCTTTTTCTGTGACAGCCATTCCTCCCTTTGCATTATCAATGTGACGTAGTTCTGCAATTTTCATAAATTCCTCGCAATAGTGCATGTTACTATTGTTAATTTCAGTAATGAATCGTATTTTTACGCCCTTTTTGTATGCATCCTTAAACCCTTTCCTGATAGGGTCAATACCCATACCAATAGATGGACCTTGCGAGTTGGTGTAGTTATCATACTTAATTGTAGTATTTAGTAAAACCTTTAATATCTGGATGGTGGTTCGTTCTGTTCCGTAGATCACTTCAGTTATTTCATCTAAATTATTACTACTGTGAGATGACTCCATAGATTTCACTTTCCTATTTTTAGGATGCGGATTATCATCATCATAGGAGAAATGCTCGCTTGAATCAGCATCTTCGCGTGGTTCTCTATCTAACACTTTCATTGCACCCATTCAATATTGAACCATCTATGAGGTAATTCACGTTATTGTATTTAGATTAAAATATTCAAATATTTAAGAGTATGGATGATATTGATATATCTTATTTTGTTAGAGGGAATACTATTTTCAAGGAATATTTTTTTAAGCAAATCCATTTTTTTGGCCAAGATAAATACAAGCTTTTATTTTCTTTTCTATCACGAATTAGAATGTAATACGTATGAGCAAAGAAGAGATGGCTCTAAACATAATTTCCAAAGCTATAAGGAATGTACAGGATGATCCTCGAGTCGTAAGAGAAAATGGATGTGCTGCCTGCCACATATTATTTATTTTGGCTGATGAAATGAAAGTAAGTGAGCAAGATGCATCAGATTTGCTATCAGAAGTTTTGACTAAGAATCCAAATCTGGATGATGAATTTATTGCAATGGTAGAAAACATACACATGATAAGAAGAATGATGGGAAATGTTTTTGCAATTAAAACCAGAGAAGCGAAGGACAAATACATATATTCTAATTTTAAGAATACTATTGCTGAATTACATTCGGATATGATAAATTATGGCCCAGATGTTACCCTCCGGAAATTATTAATGTCATTGATATCATTGGAAATCGCAAAGAATATTGGAATAGATTATCACGCATCAACAGAAGAACTCTATCATTATATGAGAAGAAATCATCAAGATACAGATAAGGAATTGTTGGTGTTTATCAAACAACTGTATCAAAGAATAAGAAACAAAGAAAGCAACTAAGATTAATAAAATATTATTTAATTCTGTTGATGCGCAATTGGTTGCCCCAGGAACACCAAGGTATCAAATTTTAATTCCCAAACTGTAATCATTAGTTATTTTAACTGTAAGACAACCACTATCAGTAGAACATGTACAATACAAAAGGATCGTCATCACATTATACCAATGAGGATTGATAATAAAAAATTTATTAGTTCAAAATCTACATAAGTAAACTAGGGTTTCAAGTTTGCTCTATAATTGCACAAATGTTTTAGACCAATATACAATTTATCATTCGTAGCTTTTGTGTGTTGGGATTGAGATCTGTTACGCTATCTCAAGACCTTTATAGGCTTGCCCCAAAGCCAGCCAACAGACTCTTACAAGAATAATATTGCATTTGGTATCCTATCTTAATTAAACATCAATTATTGAATAACCTAAAAATTTACAAATTATACTGTATTTGCTTTATGAATATGACGGTTGATTACATCATAGGAGGACATTCTCTCCTGTGTTCCGACTTTAGATACTATATACTGAGATGAGATGAGATGAGGTATTTTATAACCCCTAACGCTGCCCATCAATTCATTAAATCTAATCTAGAAGAGCATACCCTCATTATTTCTTCTCGAATGCTCATCAATTCCGTTCATTGTAATTTGATACTCGTCATTACCTATACGGGAAACAAAACCACCTACAATTAGATTTTCAATGGCGATATCAAAATTAGATGAGCCCGTGGTCTCTGGTAAAAATGCACGCAATTCATCATCACTTGTCAATGGAGCTTGTTGATTTGATAGTGTAAATAATTTTTCTAATATCTTACCCTCAATTTTACGAATTTTTGCTTCGTTATCTTCAGGATTTTGAACTTTAGCCATGAATGTAGATATTTTATCTATTTATATAATTGCTTATAACTAATGAAGCGATATTTTCAAATTAAGTGTATTAATACGGGTAGAAATTCGATTACCACATCTTTTGATGGAATCAAGGTTATGTCATAGTGAGTAAGTGTTGAGACAATTCCAGATCGTGTAATTGTAATTATTGAATTAGCAAGAAGATATCACATTATCAATGTCCCTAAAAAAAGAGTACATTGTGCCCTTGTACTGCTGACAAAAGACAGGGATTCTTATGCGTTCATGAATATATGGTAAAGGTAAATTAGACAGGCATGAGTGAAAATGAAAAAGAATAGACAAGGAGACGATGAAGTGACTAGAAAATATGAATTAGATATTCTATAGCAAGGAGGGATTTACTTCTTTTATAGAACTATTGAGAGCTCATCAAAAATATACTTGGATGATATTCGACCGTTTTATAGTTACTTCTCACGATAAACAAAGCAATAACTATAAATCCAAAAATTTACAACAAAAGTTTTACATAAAGGAATTTTCGATGGTAGATGATTTGTCAACTCTGAGTTTAATTTTTTTCTTCGTAGTCACATGCATCTAGGGCGTTTCTACTGCCTCGAAAGTAAAACTTTTATACTAGAATCACGATATTGTTAATATGTGTATTAAATGTGAACTATTGGACATTATTCGCAAATCGACGAAATTACAAAATCAAGAATCCTCCATATCGATAAAGTCACTATCCGATGGTCTAATATCAAACTGACCCCAGATAAATAAGAGTACAGCCTCATAAAAAGAAACCCGGATGATCAATTTGCCGTGACTTAATCATATTGTGATAGAAAACCAGCGTTAGAATAAATAGAATTCGTTGATATGAGTCAGGGTGTTAAAGTCTATATTCCTCTTTTAGAAATAATTGGGAACCTTGTCTCTCAATCGTGAATATTATTTTTCACATTCGGTCTATCATTATTTAAAGATCCATATGTCAATATATTAACGGCGTGAAAGTTACTTTAAGGATGGATAACGCAGTATAGAAAAAAATCTAGTATTGATTAAAACTAATCTAGATAATTCTATAGTAATTTTCACTTTGCAACATAGTTAACAATTTCTAATACAATAGGAAAGAATCATCACATGTATTCTATATTATTAATAATTATCATGTATAAGTTATTATCCTCATGGATAGTGTAATCTATTTTCTGAATACATTTGGATTAGATCTCCTGAGATCTGTTATTGCACTTTTCGTTGTAATAGATCCACTAGGAACAATTCCACTATTTATCACCATCACTCATAAGAAATCAAAAAAAGAACGAAACGAAATAGCCAAAACCGCTGTAATAACTGCTGGAGGATTTCTGATGATATTTGCGATTGCAGGTACACAAATCTTATCAATTTTTGGAAATACAATTGCAAGTTTTATGATAGCAGGAGGGATATTGTTATTCATAATATCAGTAGAGTTACTTACTCATAGGGGTGGGGGATTTGGAGGAAATATATCTGATGATTCCGGCGTCATCCCGTTAGCTTTCCTCTTTTGGCTGGACCTGGCGCCTTAGCATCTGTAATACTTTCTTTTCAAACGTCAGGTTTGATAATAACCTTAATATCAATTATAATAGTTATTGGAATTACTTTTGTAATTTATTATCTTACTGATCCCATATACAGAATACTTGGAAGACGTGGTTCTTTGATTATCACAAGAGTTTTTGCAATACTTGTGGCTGCTATAGCAGTTCAATACATCGTTAATGGACTGGAGAAAATCTTGGAGAGATAGTCAAATAAAAAAAGGAAAGTATGAATCATAATGAGTTTAAGAAAAGCAATTCTGTATCTCATCTAACCTCTGGCTATTTCTAAAAATATAATTAGGAGCAGTATCTGATTGACGACTATAATGGAGAATTCTAATCTGTTTTATTCGCAGGGCGAATTGTTGATTAGTATTGACTATAAGGCTATAATGGAACTAAACGAAAGTTTTCTAAATATATCAATATCGATACTATTCATATCTTTGGATTACCAATCATTCGTTATTGTTTCTTCCGATTAAATCCCTTAGAAAAAGTGAAGAAGGATATAGGCACCAGATACGTTGGATGGATTTGCTACTACCCGTTCGCAATTATGTTGAGAAATGATGTCAATATTCATAATTTCTAATTCTATTTATACGAATACCACAATCCTGCAATAAGTTTACTACATGTAGTCTTGTATATGGTTATATACTTTAGAATATTTATACATTCACTACGTTCACAACTAGTAGAAACTGACTACAATAACGGATTATTCAATGTTGAAATCAAGTGCAACAAGCTCTTCAAATTCTAGTAACTCGTTGAAGAGATTGTTAGCATGTAATATTTAACAAGTTTTCAAAATCTTTAATTTACTCCTTTCTATTAATTAACTTGTTGATGATCATATCACGACAGGTTGCATGACTGATGAAATATGAGGATATTCTATATCGATATATAGTTAATAGCCTTAGAAACATCTTAAGTATTTGAGTCATGTTTTTAAATATATAGTATGTCGAATAACACTGGAAGAGGGGCAACACCGAGAGATATACCAGCACATGGGTTGCCAGCCGCAAATCCACGAGGCTATTTAGAGCCTATCGCTTTCTTTAACGACGCCATGCCAACAGGGGTGACAGTATCTCATAAAGGACGTATTTTTGTAAACTTTCCAAAATGGGGAGATGATGTCAAATGCACTGTTGCAGAAATTCGCGATGGTGAAATCGTCGCTTATCCTGATGAGTCAATAAATCAAACTAATCAAGAAGATCTCGCTTCAACATTAGTGTCTGTTCAGTCTGTTGTTGTTGATCCAGCAGACCGGTTATGGATTCTTGACACCGGAAGCCCATTGTTTAAACCTACTGAATATGGAGGACCAAAATTGGTTTGTGTGGCTCTAGACACAAATAAAGTGATAAAAAAGATTCTCTTTCCCCAAGCAGTAGTTTTACCAACTACTTATCTAAATGACATCCGCTTTGATTTACGTAGAGGTAATGAAGGTATGGCCTTTATTACAGATTCGGCTCAAAACGGACCGAATGGAATCATTGTGGTTGACCTTTCATCCGGCGAGAGCTGGCGTCGACTCAATGATCATGTATCAACTAAACCTGAGGATATCCGAACCTTTCTTCCCATTGTAGAAGGCAGGCCCTTTATAGATCATCAACAAGATGGATCATGGAAACAGAATGCTAGTATGGGTGCCGATGGCATCGCAATTAACTCGGACGGGTCTCGTCTTTATTACTGTCCACTTGGCAGTCGCAAGCTATTCAGTGTTGCCACCGATGCACTTGCTAACCGAGATACATCCGAACAAGAGGTCGCTACTACCATAAGTAATCATGGAGATAAAGGTGGGGCGGCTGACGGTCTTGAATCTGACTCGGGAGGGAATATATACTCTACAAATTATGAACACAATGCCATTCTACGCCTTAAACATTACGATGGGAAGTGGGAGACGGTAGTATATGATCCGAGGTTATTGTGGCCAGATACACTTTCCCTAGCCACTGATGGTTATCTTTATGTTACTGCAAACCAGTTGCATCGTCAGGCGCGCTATAATAAAGGTAAAGATCTCCGAGTTAAGCCTTATACCTTATTCCGTATACGTGTAGACGCTCAACCAGTCTTGTTACGATAACTTTTGGGCGTCTGTAAATGAAAATACCTGTAATATTAACCAATTCAATCTTTCGTGTACAATAAATTGATCACTCTATTTTACATCTGCTTTGGTGTTTCTAATTAGTATTTAAAGTAACATTTTGGATTCTTTTTAATATTTGGGGTAAAACAACAAAGTAATACATTTAGTAATTCCTATTTATAGTATAAATTTTCTCACTAGTTTTTCGTTTAATCTGCTTTAAGAATTAATGTTTAGATAAAACAGATGATTTCATCAAATCGAAGGATCAGACCTGCAAGTTTTGTTTATTAATGTTCCCCCATTATATTATCAAGCTCTCTCTGCGGTCAATGCACTTTAAGTTGTTTGTTGAACTGTAACTTATGTGAATGAAGGAAAGCAACAACACAAGAATCCAATCTCTACTGTAGATACCATAATTGAGAAGGCTTCTCAAGTCCTTTTAATTAAAAGAAAAAAGGATCCATTTAAGGAAAAGATGGTATTTCCAGGAGGTTTTATAAATGAAGGCGAAAGGGTGGAAGATGCGGCAGTACGTGAAGTAAAAGAAGAGACATCTTTAGATATAGAACTTGATCATATTTTAGGAGTATATTCCGATCCTTCTAGAGACCCAAGAGGTCACATTATGTCTACAGTATTTATTGGCAAAATATCGGATAAGAGCGATAAAAAAGAGCCTATAGCAGGAGATGACGCCGCTGCCATAAAATGGGTAAATCTTGATACTGTAGAAGAAGAAAGCTTTGGGTTTGACCATAAGAAAATTTTAATGGATTACAAGGAATGGAAACAATCTAAACAAACCTCTTGGTCATCAAAAAACGAAAAGAAAGGTTAACCTTATAAAGGAATCTAATAAGTTAATCACCAAATATTTTTTTAAACATAATTCCCCAAACAAGTTATGATTTTGCGGAAAATACTGAAATGTCATCGATTCCGCAAACACCACTTGTTTTTGATTCTCCTTAACCATTAACTTTCAAACAGGGGTAGCTATATAAAAGAAGGTACAACGGACTATTTGAATATTTTTTTACACATAGATAAAAACTTGGGTGTAATATTTATGTGTCCCAAGGACCAATCAATAGAAACAATAGTGAAAACAGGGATAATCAACATGCAAAAAAAAAAAATTAAAAATGAATTGGGCTTAGAGAGTTGAGAATTTATAGATTTAGAATTCATCGTATCAACACTCTATAATGATTTTTGCTTAATTGTCAAAAGGTATTAAATCGGAATACAATGACCCTCTTTGAATTAAACTACCTTAAAGATCTAGATCCCACCTCCCTTATTTTGTGAGCAGCAACTTATTATGAAATACAGAATCATTTTTATTCAACAGGTTTAGTTTGAAAGGTAAGACATTTCACCTATCTTTATTGAAGAAAAAATTGAAATATTTTTTATTAATAAACGACAATATTGGTTCATATCATAATCATCATGATAAATGATTTTAATTCTCATTTTTGAAGTATGAATAAGGTTAGTGGAACGTTCGTTTCTTGTGAAATGTAAACATTAGTACCAATAAATATTCTTCATAATCCATATCAGAAAAATATGATTGATTCATGCTTGTAGAATCATGATTTGAACCCAAAAATATGATAACCGTTTATTAGCACACCTGTTAGTGCCTTAATCAACCGAGAGGTGAAGTATTTAAATAAAATATGTTATCATGGTTAACCACAGGTTTGACAAAAATACAGTTCATATCTAATCTAGGCGAGTATATCTAGCAATCTTAAATCTACTTTATAAAAATCCCATTAATTGAACTATTGTCACGCGAGTGTAGATTACTTCCCAAAAGAAATGTTCTCTATTTTTCCGTTCAATAGAATAATAATCAAGTTTGCTTACCAGTAGTAATAATCTTGTAAACCTGTTTGTTAATCAAAATTCATAACTCTATTAATCAAATTGAGGAATTTGAATATAGAAAACTTTAGTTACGGAGTCATAAGTTTCTTTCAATAATTCTAAATACCTTTTCGTATCGTATCGAATATTGTGTTCATCAATTAGTTCAATTGGTATTGCCCTTTCCAAGAAATTCTCATTATAAAAATTCGTAATTATGTATTTAATTTCTTCGCCCGCATTCAAGGATTTCCCATTGCTAGATAGTCGTTTTAAAACGCAGTTTTCAATTGTCTTTCTATCCGCATATTCATTACTTTCTTTTGATATTCTTTTGGTAAATATCAGGTCGGTGTATGAAATTTTTTTAGAGCATATTAAATTTATATATTTTTTATATACACCCTCTAAAATTGGTATGCTTTTCGTGATTTCATGAATGTTGTTATAGGCAGACATTATCTTCATTAACTCTTCTTGAAAATTGACAAAGAGTTGAGGAGTATCATGTCTTCTTGTTTCAATTCCTCTCATCTTTATGGCCCCATCTTTAAAAACGCCAAAGTATCTATTTAGCGCTGGTAAGCCAGGATTGATCTTAGATGAATCGAAAATGATCCATTTGTATACTCCTTCAAAAGATATGGAAAAACCTGTTTGTTCCTCTATGTCTTTTTTTAAATTAATATATCGATGTGCAGCACCGGCTGCAGATAATGAATGTTCTACATTGTCGACTTCGCTTATCCAGATAGAATCCACAATACCATGAATTACATCAAATCCGTGTTTCTCTGCTATTTTAGACGTTTTCACTAGTATATCTCTAGCAAATGCGCATACAGTGATGTGGGCATCTATCCTACCAAACTTCGAGTTGCTAAATCCCAGATATCCAAAGGAAGTAACTAGGATCCATTTTAATGCAGTTTGTCTGTTGTCGTAACAATTTTTTAAATACTCATCATTCTTAGATATACACAGGTTTTTTCTTTTTTTGTATTCTAACCGCCTATCTAGAACTGTTTTAAGAGATAAAGGCACTATTCCTATCCTTTTTTTGCACAAGTGATAAAGATGTTCAAGTTCTGGAACTTTGTTATCCGTTTCTGATTTACAGCATTCACAATTGATTGTGTCCGAGGAAACATTTTTCTTTAGCATGATATTTGGATAAAGAGATACAAAATCAAACTCTGCTACTTTGTCATATGCTCCAGGTTTTGACTCAAAAACAAATCCCCCTCTATCTGCCTTTAATAAATCAGAAAATGACTTGAAGATTTCCGACGTTATGGGCTTCCAGGGTATCAATACATCCTTTTTATAAGCATTATAAAAATACAAACTGCTTAGACATTTCCCTATAGTAGATCTTGATGCTAGTTGCAATGGAATTCTGCAAACTCTGGATAATTCTGCTAATCCATCCAATCCATTGTCCTTGTAAATAAATGAATTGTTAACGTCGATGTGAATTCGGCCGTATAAAAAAAACGGCCGTGGTTTGAAATACACTTTTCCGTAAGAGATGTATGATACTGAGGACAAGTCATTAGATCTAATGCTTTTATGTGGAAACAACTTGTTTTTCTTTAGTAAATATTCTAGATTCGATTCGCGATTCAAATTTACCAATAATTGATTTTCAACCTTGTTGGCCTTGGCTCTGTGAAGTAAATGTGGAAACAAAATTTGGTCTCCACCTTTGGTTAAAATAATATCAGGATCTATTCTGTTAATTTCATAAGCGAATTCTAATATTGTTTCACGTTCATTTTCTTCAGATATCGAAAATTCTTCCTTGATCAGGTTATCTTTTTCAAAAGAGATAATCTTTATCTTTAGAATCCTATCCCCGAAATCATTTCCTATTGATTTTCTCTCCGAAATTAATTCAAATGATAGAAATTTAAAATTTGGAATAATGTAATCAAATGAGTCAATATCGTCGTTCTTATCGTTAACTACTTGATATATTTTAGTTCGCGCTGAATCCGCGGATCTTACTTCTTCTATGTTGTATAATCCAAGTGGATAGAGATCCTTCTCGTATAAGAAAGACTGTTCAGGTGATATATCTACATTGTATAGTCGATAGTGTCCAAATCTAGTAGAGAGTTTTTCAATTCGTCTTGCTAAATTTAATATCTGCAGTGAATCAGACAAAGTTAATCTCAGAGATTCATTCCTTTTACTATGATCAACAGTAACGGAAGAAGGATACTCAAACTTGTATTCAAATCGGTATTCCTTGATTGAGGAAGAAATTTTACTATCCCCTACCAAGTCTATTAATTCGGATTTTAGGTCTGACGCTACATATATTGAAGGAGACCATGAATACTCTAGTCTTTGTACACTACCATTTCTTTCCTTTATCCATAAAATTATTCTATCTTTTAGATGATAGATATCAAATAGCCAACCATTCATGGTTATCAGCAAGTCAACCGTAAACTGATGAGGCTAATAGAAAATCTTGAATATATTTAATCAGATTAGTTTGTTTTTGGTGATGTAG
>JACDCB010000272.1 GCA_013694585.1 Candidatus Nitrosopumilus sp.
CAAATCACAAAAGAATTGTGCTGCTTTCTGCAACTCTGTTTGCTGCTACTTTGTTACTTTTTGGTGCCTATTCATTTAATGGCATAAATGCACAATCGTTGGAAAAAATTACAATAAGTCTAAATTCTGCTACCTTCGGACCCTTAACTTCAAATCCATCCCTTAATCAAGTAAAACTTTTGGTTGACTATCAAACCAAGGATCTTTCGCTAGTAGATTCCACCATTAACGGAGTCATGCAAGTGTTTGCACCTAATGGAACTCTATTAAAGACCTCATCCTATCCAAACGGCTTTACAATAACTGAATCGGGAATTATTCAATTTGCTACTTCCTTCGCTGACCCTTCTCTAACAAGTGTAAAGACAAATGTCACTATAACTGATTTGAATAAGACTGAAACACTATCAAATCCATTATCTTCGGACGTTGCATTAACTCTTTGATTTAACCATTTTTTTACTTTTTTATTATTTTTACCGTATTTCGACAACTATATACTAATTATATTTATTTCATGATAGTGTTTTTATACAATTAATTAAAAATTTTGATGCATTATTGTAATACTTTTAATCGTGCTATGTCAAAAATAGTAAATTTAACAAAGAATGTTTAAATTGCATATCCAACAAAATTAGGGAAGCCTAATGTTATTAGTAATAAAGCCATGTCTAATAGGTCGCTCTCGTCCTATTTTTAGCGCTTATATGCGAGGTAAAATAATATGGTAAAACTACTTGCAACTTGTATCCTATTTTTGTTGATAGTAAATATTTCATTTTCGTCTGTCAATAATGTTCTAGCCCAAAATTATACTTCTATTGAAAATCTTGCAATATCAAATGAGAATCTATTGCTTTTGAATATCAATCTAAATAGAATAGATACGCAACTTGATATCCTATTAAATAAAATAAATACTAATAATAATTCTCTGTTATTTGAACATGCGTATATACCCCATTCAATAATCTTCCCATCCATTAAGCCCGTTGTCATTTCTATTAATGGAGAATTGGCCACAAATTTAGAAAACAAACTAACCGATATTCCGTTGCAAATTCGCTCTAATCCTGATTCTCCTATTATTCTGACTGAAATAAATGATTCTAAAAATATAGTTGAACATTTTTATTCAAAACTGAAAGAATCGCTTTCTGAGCAAGATTTTTTGATACTGGAATCCCAAACCATGTCTTATTTGTTGAGAGATTCCTATAATTCCTATGGCATATACCTGAATTCATCGAAAGCCGCTAATACCGATCTCATAAACTATGCCATGATAGACTATGAAAATGCAAGAGGATTGGTAAATCAATCATATACACTTTTTGATTTGCTAGAATCAAATATGACTGCTGCTAAATCTGAAGAAATAGAATTTTTCATTACAAAGATAAACACGATCATAGAATCAAAATCTGCTGATGTTGAAGAATTTTCGAGATTAGTATCTGTAATAGAAAATGATCTAAATGAATTTAACAATATTCCTGCCCGTGCCGTATCCTACGCCGTTGATTCGTCTCTTCAAGTCTACTATGATAACATAGATACTTCATTAAACAATGCAATATCGTCCATTCAAAATGGTGATTATGTTGCTGCAGACAAAAATGTGTCTGCTGCCTACTTGGATAACTATGAATATTTAGAAGCTCCGATCGAAGAGGTAAATTCAACTTTAATGCAGCAAATCGAAATAAATATGAGAGAAAATCTACGTGCTCTAGTCAAAAATCAAACTTCACTAGCCGACATTGAGGCTTACATTTCCAACATAAAAGATGATCTAGAAGTTTCCAAACAGTTATTGGGGTCTTCAAATACTGAACAACAACCAAACAATTCCAGAAACTTTACCATGCCTTCTTCATTTGTTTCCAATGCTGCCAATATCGACTCTTTAAAGCAGGGATTTGGAATTTACACCGGTGAAAGGCGTTCCATGGGCGAAACCTCGGAAGATTTCAAGGGCCAAGTTCGTAATAATATAGATACAATCAGGGTAAAACTAGATGAGGTTGTCAGTCTATATAGCAAGAATGATTCCTCTCAGGCACTAGCAACCGCTAGATCAGCTTATCTTGACAGTTATGAAAATATTGAAATACCCTTGAGACCGATTGATCCAGATTTTACCCTTGACATGGAGATAAAATTTGCTGAATTGCGTAACCTAATTACTTCAAATGCTCCACCCGATCAAGTCGTTTCTAAGATTGTCGAACTTAAAAGTGGATTAGATGAATCCGAACGGTTTGTTTCGGGTATCGGGGTAGTTGCACCTGCTATTGCATTCTCTTCATCATTTTCAATTATTTTTAGAGAAGGTTTGGAGGCTGCCTTGATACTCGGTGCCATTTTGACATACTTGGAGGCATCACGAAATGAAAAGTACAAAAAACACGTATACGCTGGAGTTGTGTTTGCTATTGCTCTGACTGCTGTAACATGGGTTATTGCTGAATTCATAATAGAAATATCTGGTGCACAAAGAGAACTTATCGAGGCTATTGCTGGCATTTCTGCAGTAGCTGTGCTATTCTGGGTCAGCTTCTGGGTTCTAAACAAGATTGAAACTAAGAAATGGATTGAATTTGTTAAAGCTAAAGTCTGGCAAGCAACGACTACTGGTAGTTTTATGGTATTTGTTTTGCTGTCTTTCTTTACTGTGTATAGAGAAGGCTTTGAAACAGTCTTGTTTTATCAAGCTCTATTTTCTTTTGCAAAATATATGGAGTTATACGTACTTGCAGGGTTAATAGTGGGCATGGCTGTAATAATTGCAGTCGTCTTTATAATTCGAAAACTGGGAAAGAAACTACCATTAAGAGTTTTGTTTGGACTTACCATGGGAGTTGGAGCCTTTATGTCGATAACATTCTTGGGTAATGCTATACGTGAATTCCAAGAGCTCGGATGGATTCCAACCACTCATCTGCTGGGTATAATTCCTAGATTCGATATTAACGTGGCAACTATGACTGGGATCCATCCCACTTTAGAAACTGTTTTGGGACAAGTCATATTACTAGCGATATACTTGGCCGGCTCACTGTATATTCTATTTATTCAACCTAGACGTCAACAAGTTATAGCTTCAATGAGAAAGTCCGTGAGAGACAAAGATAAGAAGGAACAAAAGGGAGGGTAAAGACTTCTAATATTTACTATACTTATTATAAAAAATTAATAAAATTGATAAAATTGATAAAGTAGTTATATTTGTTAATTTAATATTCTTTTGTTTGATCGATATACCGGACCTATATTCTTTTTACAGTAGTTCAGGTTACATTGGT
>JACDCB010000003.1 GCA_013694585.1 Candidatus Nitrosopumilus sp.
TAAATATCTAGAAAATACCTAAATGTCAATGACTTTGCATAAACTATCCTATGAGGTCTGACTTCTTCAATTACGTTGTCTCCTAAAGATAAAACAACGTCCCTGAGATTGACCAATAATATTTTTGTATCTTTACTTAAATTTACTAAATGACTTTCAAATGAAATGTTCGATTTGTCTGTTTGAAATCCGAATTTGTTCATAAATAAATGATTTGTAGCTTTTTAACCTATTTATTAGTTTAATGTTCTTTTAAATTTAAACGCAATGCATCCATAATTCTATAATGAAGTTGCTTTAAAGAAAAATTTCCTATTCTTGTAATCAATTTACAAATTCTAAAACTGCTAGAATATTAGAGTATTGCAATCAGTTAGCAAACCCAATATATTTTTTTTATAGTATTAAAGATATGAATAAAACAAATATTCAAAACCAAAATAGAAACAAAAACCATCATCTTATTGTAGTATCAATTGCAATAGTGGTCGCATTGGCCTTAATTGCAAGCCCAATTGTAGCCATGGACGACGCCTTTGCAACTAAAAAGTAAAAAGGAAATACGGCCACACAGTCAATAGGGCAGTCACAATCTTCAGTTCAAAACGCTCTTTGTGTTGCTGGTGGCATTACATTTGTATCTTGCAACAATCTTAGCTTCCAAAACCAAAAGAACAGCGGAAACAACGCATTAGCACAACAGGCTGAAGATGGGAAGGGGGGAAACTCTGCCGAACAAAGTATAAGCCAATCTCAATCATCTAGCCAAAACAGTCAGGTTGTATCAGGTGGAGATACTATTGGCTCTGGTAACAACATAAATGTCCAAAGCCAAGAAAATACAGGAAGCAACGCATTAGCACAAGGGTAAATCTTCTTTTTTCTTTTTGATATTCATCCTTAATTACTCATTTCTTTCCAATCTTGATAAGTCTCATTAAATCATAAATTAGTTATCGCATTATCTTCATTACCTCTATTTTTTCTCTTGGTCGATTTCCTATCCTAAACCATTAGTTGACTTTGATATGCCTTACCTTAAATTTTAAGGCTGGAATTACAGTCTCATCGCCCCCTCAATTATTCATTATGACATCAATGATGATTTCTCTCAGGCGCTCCAATCCAATGGGCTTACAAATCAACCCATCTATTTTTGAAGTAGGGTTCAGATTTCGTGTAATTTCGTCTTGTGTGATATTGTAAGCAGATATTAAGATAATCTTTATTTCGGGCCTGATCGCTTTTACCTTGTTTATCAATTCATATCCATTCATGCTTGGCATGCGCATGTCTGTCAATAACAAACTATACTTTTCCGGATCCTCTATAAATTCCTTAAATGCTAGGTCTGGGTTATCAAACGTAAAGATTTCCATTCCTGTTAATTCTAGAGCTTTTTTGTATACAAACAACAAATCCTTTTCATCATCTACAATCATAAGACGATGCTGATTGCTATTAGAGGAGGTGTTCTTTGTTTGGTCAGACAATACTGAATCTAGTTGCAATTGCTAATAAAAGTTTTTAAATTCTATTTCCATATGGGGAAACACAACAAATAAATTAATTATTAATTTCCTTAATAAATCTGCCCGTACGGCTTGATCCATTTACATCCCTTTGTTCTACATTAAATCAGGCCTAGTTTGTCAAGTGTCTATAACCGAAATTTTTCCCAAGGTGTTTTTGTTAAATAGGTCATAGTATTGATCATAAATTCCTATATTTAACAAAAATTTAATTTTTTCGGGAAGTTTTATCCTATATGATTCACATTATAAATATGCTCAATCAATCACTGCAACAGTAGAATTAAGATAAATCTTCTTATTTGGAGCCCTTAAGGGGCTCTAATCATGTTTGCTAAATAAGCACCCATGAGAGAACTTGATATCAATATAACCCTAACATATTTATGAATTATGATGAATAGTTACTTCAACTTCCAAAGGATAATTTCTTTTCTTATAATCATTTTGATATGTTGGACCGAGAAAAAATTTAAGATAATTAATTGAAGAGGGATTCCTAGGGACATACAATTTTTCCACACTACCATAATTTCCTTGATATTTCAGCAAGGCGTCCATCCTAAATCGTAGCAATAATAAACCCCGATAGTTCATACTAGTACATAGTTACCTTTAATGATAGTCAGAGTTTATTTTTATAAAGAAACTAATCCTGAAATCATGCTTAGCTCAAGCAAATTAAGTCGACAAGCACTCTCTACAATTTATGAATTGGTATGGGAAGTAGAGTTTAAGAATATTCTTAACCCGGGGAGAGTTTGGATAAAGTTCGTGGAAGAAGTAAATCCATTTGGGGTTCCTCTAAAATACAAACGACATCATTCCAAGATAACTATGGGTGACATCATTCAGGTCTCTGAAGATTTTTACATCGTATTTGATGTTGGTGTAAAAAAAATCACCATGATTGATCGGTTCTAATCTTATATTTTTGTAATAATGTTTCGTTCAAAAGCCTCTTGTCGAAGGATTTTGCATTATGTTTAGATGATCCATTATGCTCTACTCTTCACATGCTTTTCTCATTCTAGAATCTCAATCGCCTAAAATGAATGGGTATCCGGTTAGAGAGTAGTGGAGTATTAAATTTTCAATTATGATACGCATCTTCTGTATATTGAAGATCTCGAGGTAGTTGGGTAAAAGTGGGGTAAAAGTAGTGATAATATTCATATAGATTAAAGTCTGCTACCACAAATCCAAAATTAAAAATATTCTCATAGAACTATCAATATAATATGCTTACTTCGATAAGAAAAATAATTAATTATCCTGCCTTTAATCATTTCATAACTTTAGTAATCTTATTGCAAGCCGCAGTTTTAGTATTAGAAACAATTCCAGTTTTTAATGACTATTATTTAATATTCGAATTTATTAGTTCTATAGTATTGGTTGTTTACATAGTCGAAGCTGCCTTAAAAATTGCCTCATCCTACCCTCACTTTTCAACTTATTTCAAGAATGGTTGGAATATTTTAGATTTTTCAATAATTGTACTCTCTCTACTACCTCTTAGCGGAGGATACACAACCATCGCTCGTTTAATAAGACTTTTGCGAGTTACAAGGCTGACCAACCGCTCTAAGGAAATGTCTGTCGTCATAATGACAATTATGAAATCAATCCCTAGTATGGTCAATATCTTTTTACTTTTAGCCCTACTCTTTTTTATGTATGGTATTGCTGGATATCATTTATTTAGTGACATAGACCCAGTTCATTGGGGATCCTTACCCAAAGCAGTATTAACATTATTCGAAATACTAACTCTGGAGGGATGGATAGAAGTTATGTCGCCAGCCACTCATGTAAATCCCCTATACGGGATTTTCTTTATTAGTTTCATAGTGATAGGAACGTTTATAGTCATTAATATTTTTGTAGCCGTAATCGTAAGAAAGTCTGAGGAAGCGTACAAACAATTGGAAATGAATATAGCTAATCCTGTTACCCAGAAGGAAATATTATTTGAAATAAAGGAAATAAGAAAGAAAATTGAGGATTTGGAATCCAGACTCTCAACCTAGTTTTTGGACTAGTAAAATTGGAAGTACTGATACCACCACTACTAGTAGTGCTGATACTATGAAGTACTTTTTTTATACTCTAATTCAAATCTCAATTTCTTTTCTATCATGAACCTTTCATTTCCGTTCTAATAAAGTCCATAATAAATCAAATTTATGGCCCAAAGTGATTGATCCCTATGTACTTTTTTCATTGGTATATGACGTGTTGCAAAAGTTTTCTGAAGATTTTTTTATAATACTTAATACTCGAGAAAAAACTAGTAAAGAATGATTTATTTGAATTTTGATTAATTTGTTAGATGTTTTGTTTAAAGTATACGTAAAAAAAAGAAGGAGGTTTATTGTTGGCCTAAGGCTAAGTTGCCTTCGTTATTCTGGAATAATAGACCTACATTGTTGCATGATACTAATGTGAATTCTCCAGATACACACTGTGCGTTCTGTACATTTACTTGTCCTTGCTCGATTTCTTGCTCTGCATCATTAGATTTCTTGTTTTTTCCGCCTGCATATGCCATGTTATCACCAAGGGCTACGACTGAACCAATCAAGGCTGCTGCAATAAACATTGCAAATATTCCGACTTTATAGTTTTTTGTTATGTTACTCATTATTATCTAAATATATACCTGAATTTTGATATATCATAGTTTTGATACTCGTTACTGTATTATTTCTATGTATGCATTTGCTCTTAATTTGTAATGGAAAATGATTTCGATATTATGTATTAGATTGTTACTAGTATAAATAAATAGGTGTGATGATACTGTACAAATATGAAAAATACCTTCTTTGAACCCTCGCGCCGTCAATCATTCAACTGCAAGACATTTTTAAGGATGAAGGCTGTGTATTAAAAATTTACAATCTTATCGTTCTTCTAGTTGACAAAGCTTTTTGAATTATTTTAGTGGGTTTTATTTTCATTTAAAATGAATTTCAAGTTTTTAAATGAGAACTCTAATATTGTTAGTGAAGTGATTTGACAGAAATGAATCCAAAAGAAGTTATAAACTTTTTAAATCTGGCACAATGACATCTAAAGTTTCTACAGCAACTTTAGATGGTATTCCCCACGTTGCACCAGTTTGGTTTGTTATTGATTATGATCCTCGTAGCAACGATAATAAAGATTTTACAGTTATTTTCACAACATTTCATAATTCAGTGAAGGCAAGACACTTGATATCCAACCCTAATGTATGCCTCTGTGTAGATGATCAAAAGCCTCCTTTTTCTTTTACCATGATCAATGGAATCGCGGAAATCGAACAAGACCCTAAATATGACGAACTCTTTAGCCTGACCAGCCGCCTAGCTGAACGATACATGGGAAAAGAGATTGCTGAAAAATACGGTAAGAGAAATGCCATAAAGGGAGAATGTATCATAAAAGTAAGTCCACTAAAATAGTCGCTCAGAAGGATGTTTCCGAATAGTAAGGCGTTATTTGTTTTTTGTTCCGTCAATCTTGATAATTAACCTTTAATTTTAATTTGTTATTGGAAATTTCTGCAATAGTTTATGTTTGGTGGACAAAAATGAAATATTTAGTTTCGATGTTAAAAACAAAATCATACCGACTCCAATACCCTCCAATATTAAACGATTTTATTGGTATTTTCGAATTTTATAATTAAGTACAACTATTTAAATCATGATGAATAAAAATAATTAATGAAATATCTATCATTATTGCTGCTTTCAGTATTGTTTATACCGTTAGTTCAGGTGGTACATGCACAAAATATCCTAGACCAAATTGGTCAAGCCTTCAATAATTTAACCTCTGGAATGATGGGTGGTAATGAAACTAACCAAACATCAAGCAATGGTTCCAGTGCCGGTTCATCTAACCAAACATCAAGCAATGGTTCCAGTGCCGGTTCATCTAACCAAACATCAGCTGATATTGGCTCATTTCAAGAGTTACAGAATTTAACATCTGGAAATCAAGAAATGTTGGCTAATAATACATCCTTATCAGGCGCTAATACCTCTTTAGGACAAGGAATGGAACAGGAACAATATGTAGAGCCTGAAAATCAAAGCAATGCATTAGCAGCTGCAAACATTACACAGTGAGAGATTTCTATCCTCTCCATTAATCTAAAAGTAGATCCATTTTTAGTTTCAATTATTTATTTATGAAAAATATTTAGTCAGGTTATCGCTAAACATTTGCTTACTAATTATTAGAAAATGTTAAATAACGCTTATTCAAGTTGAGTTGATGTTTTCATCTTGATGTGACTTTATGATTCAATAATATATTCAACCTTGCTTTTGTTCAAATTCATCACAAATCAGTTTTATACCGGTGGCATGCGGCCTTGATTTAATGGTATTCAATAGCATATTCATAAACTTCTAAACTTAATTATTCTCTTCAGATGTATTTAGTATAAATTTGAATTAACAGTAATGATTGAATCAATATCCAATAGACCTATACTATTAGCATTTTTTTGCTGTTGAACCTCAAGCAATAACGTTACTCTGTATAACACTAGCTAGGTTATGAGCCGTTACGTTTGTTATTCCAATCATTTATATAAATATTGTTGACCTACATACCGTAATGAAATCGTTTACGAAAATAGTTGTTCCAGTTATCATGTCCATAAGCTTGATGATGATTTTAAGTACAACAAGCTATAGCAGTTATGGTCAAACGGTAGCAAATACCACTACCGCTACCATTACTGATACAGCTGCTGTTAACTCTAGTAATCAAACTAACCCGAATGTAAGTCAACCAGTCCAAGAGGAAATTAACCAAGCAGAACAACAAATACAAACACAGGCAAATCAAACTAATTCTACATCAGACTCTTCAGATTCGCTGATGAATGAAAGATTATTAAATTACACAAATGACGCTATTTTGGCATTGAACGACGACAATGAAACTGCCATACAACAAAACCTGGTTCAAATTCAAAATACTTTGATAAAAGCAATTGGGAAACCAGTGGTAATTGTTCCAGCCCCTGCACTCGATCTAGATTCTAATTAGAAATCACTTCAACCTCTAATATTTTTTAAATTTGAATTATTTGCACATATCCACCAAACCAACCAAACCAACCAAACCAACCAACCAGTAACATGTGTATAGTTTCATAATTCTGGAAAGATTAATTTATCAGAGATGTGGTTTTAACTGTATAGTTGCTAACCGAATCCACTATAGATAATAAACATTCTATTATATTAGTAGAGAATGATATTGACGTCGCTAATATTTTAGCCGGTCATTTCACTTTGGCCAAGTTTAAGATATACAAGACTACGAGTGCTATAGAATGTCTTGATAAACTAAAGGAATTGAACAATAAGGTGGATGCAATATTAATCAACGGCACTATTGCCGCCGACAGAGGCCCAATGTTAATCGTAAATATACGAAAATTAACTCTTGATGTAAAGATTTTTGCGCTTGCTGAAAACGAAAACAGCAAGACCAGAGTTTTAGATTATGGTGCAGATGAGTTTGCGGTAAAACCAATCAGTCCAACTACTGTCGTAGAAAAGATGAGTATGTTATTGATGAAGAAGCCTATCGAATCTCAAATCAGATAAATAAATGCATATTTGATTCCATCAAACCTCATAATACCTTTCAGAATTATCCTTGTCTAGAGTGTATTCAAAAATTGAAAGACGTATCTTCGGATCCGAATAGATTTCTAGATATTGTTAGATTCACTTCAAAATACGTCCTTTTTTGTGGACCTTATTCATTATTTTCCAGATCACTTGGAATCAATCATGTTTCTTTTTGCAAATTTTTATCAGATCTTAAAGAAAACAAAATTGAGATCAAAATTTTAACAGAAATCAATCTGTCAAATGTACCAAAGATAAAAGAACTGTTATCATTTGCAGATATACGGCATGTTGATAGGTTGAAATTAAAATTTATGATTAATGAATCAGCTTGTATGTTCCTTCTTAAATCTGATAATAGGAATAATGTGATGAGTGTGATGAGTGACTTAAATTCTGTTACTAGTATAAATACCGAAGTATTAGAGCAACACAGGTTAATATTTGAACAGTTATGGCAATTTGGTATAGATGCAAAAAAGAAAATACAAGATTTAGAAAATGAATTTGATATGGATTCTGTTATACATGAAATTGACAAGAAGGGTATAAAACAATTCGTTGAAAAATTAATAAGTTCATCAAAACATGAAGTCTTGTTCTATACTTCTACCCTATGGGGGAGCAATAATTTTATATCCAAAGATCTTTTTGGACTCTTAAAAAATATGGTATTGGAAAATAAAATAAAAGTCAAATTTATCATTCCAGATCTTACGATATTAGAGTCAAATAATTTAAAACATATAATTTTGGAATTAGGCACAATAGAGCAACAGGAGGAGCCGCACTTCTTGTTTAGGTCTTTACCAAAAGGTGATAATATTGACCTTGAATCATTCATCCTGATCATAGATAAATATCATCTGCTAATAGTAAATCCTCATCTAAATAATGAACATCAATCAAATAATGTTATTCATAAAGACGATTATTCTTATTCTTATTCTACCCAGATAGACTCTATCAATAAATACACGTTGTTGTTTGATGTGCAATGGGGTAGAGCAGAATTGGCCGAGAGACTGTATTTTCAGGACATAATGCAAAGAAACTTGATTGATACAATAGCGCATGAATTGCGAACTCCTACACAAGCAATTTTAGGATATTCGGAAATGGCAACGATAGATATTGACAACAATGAGGCAGGTCAATCCTATAAACAATATTTTGATTCTATTATACGAAACGCTAATAGATTAAACTCTATCGTAATAAACATATTAAATGTTGCTAAAATAGACAATACAACTTTCAATTTGAATAAGGAAGAATGCAACATTCATGATATAGTCTCTGAAGCAGTAAACGATTATATGTATGTATTTAAGACAGATGACAATCTTGAAAATAAGAGTATTCAATTTGAGGTGTCTGAAAGTTCAGAGAAATCGGTAAGGGCCAATGTAGATAGAATTCGAATTTATGAAGTGTTAACAAATCTATTTAATAATTCGGTGGAATTCATTGAGTCCATTGGCACAATTATAGTAAAAGTTACTGTAGTAGATAGACATTATTTAAACGAAATGAGTCAAGTTAAAAGTCATGATTACGAAAATTTAATAAAACATGATGACAAACACGATAATGACAAATTCATTCTGCTCCACATAAAGGATGATGGAAAAGGGATAGACAAATATGTTCTTTCAAAATTATTTAACAAATTTGTCTCTACAGTTGATAATCACATAGGGTTGGGACTATATGTTTCAAAATATATTGTAGAGTCTCATGGTGGTAGAATTTGGGCCCAGAATAATACTGATGGACAAGGATCGACTTTTTCATTTGTACTTCCTCTCGTATAAGTTCTTTTAAAAGTAAAGAAGAGCATTCACAATTAGTATCATTTAGTTGAGTCATCCTGTTAAAGAATTTGTTTTTAGGTCCTTTTGTTTCATTTATGGACGATCTCTTGAGTGCAAACAGGTAAATGTTAATGGACTTGTTGAATTTATCATGTATTTTCTAATTTAAATACGTTGTAATTGTTATAATTTTTTATCACATGAATTATGATATCTTATATTCGATTAATTATCATGAAATGACAAAACATTCTGGATTTAGTGTTATGAATTCAAATTACTTTCTGGATTGGAATAATCGGCCTAAGCCCTTTAAAGTGTATAAAGATTTATCATCTTTGCCTCTTCCAATAGATTTTCCTCATCCCACCTTGAATGCTGTTACGGCAATTAGTAATTTATCTAGTAACGATAAATCATTTAATAACAAAAACCAAGTTCCTTCTCCATTATCCTCTTCTAAGGATATATCTAAAATTATTACATTATCTGATTTATCATCCATGTTGTTTTATTCTTATGGTATAACACGCGTGATGCGGTTTAATTCTGTTGATTATTATATGCGCGCTGCTTCTGCTACGGGAGCTCTTTATCCGATAGAAATCTACGTGGTTACTAAAGGTCTAGGTGCTGAATTGGATGCAGGAGTGTATCATTTTAATCCAGGTGAATTCAGTCTGTCTGCCATTCATAAAGGTGATTATAGAAGCCTTCTAGGATCTATGGCTGGTAATAATACCGATATTACAACATCTCCTATTTCCTTGATCTTTACTTCTTATGCATGGAGAAATGCATGGAAGTATCAATCACGATCTTATAGACATTGGTTTTGGGACGCGGGGGTTATAGTTGCTAACCTACTTGCAGTCACAGGTTCTATGCAACTTTATACCAGATTAATAATGGGATTTCTGGACGACCAATCTAACAGATTTCTGGGACTGGAAGATCAAAAAGAGGCCTCGATATTGATTGCAGCCATTGATGCAGACTCTTTGAAAGACCATGTTAACCAAGAGCAATTACTGCAAGAAAAGATTCTTGATTCATTTGCTCCAAAAGTTTATCCTCTTTCATTAGAAGAAATTGATTATCCTGAAATTTGGAAAGCTTACAACAGTTCTAAATTATTAGACAATGCTCAGGTGTCCGGGTGGATTAATCACCAGAGGAAAGCAGAAGTTGACGAACTTGATAAAAAAGGTAATCCTAGTCTTGGTACTTTGAGACACTATGCTTTGTCCAAGTCTTCTATGGATGACAATGGCATTGATATTGGAAACAGCATTTTGAGGAGAGGTTCAACAAGACAATTTTCAAGACTACCTATCTCCTTTTTGACTTTATCTAATATTCTTTTGAATTCAACTAGAGGAATTCCGATGGATTACAAAAATGATTCAGATAGTTTAATTGATTTATATCTTGTAGTTAATGCCGTTGATGGGCTTGAAAAGGGTGGGTATTTTTTTAATTCAAGAGATAATTCTTTAGACTTGTTAAAGGATCGACCAGGTCGTAATATTTCCGGTCATCTTTGCTTGGATCAATCTCTTTTTGCAGATGCAAGCGCTGTAATATTCATAATGACGGATCTAAAACATGTACTTGATATTTTGGGTAATAGGGGCTACAGAGCCGCACAGATGGAAGCAGGGATTACTGCAGGAAAAATTTATCTTTTATCTTATGCCAATGGCCTGGGAGCATCGGGTTCTACATTTTATGATAATGAAGTGAATGAATTTTTCTCTCCCCACGCTAAACAAAAGGAAACATTGATTGCTATTGGAGTCGGAATTCCATCCTACCGATCGAAACCAGGTAGCGTACTACCCGTAAGGCTAACACGCGAACAAATGATAGGCGAGTCTAGTACAGTTAGTTGATTTAGTTGATTTAGTTGATCCTTTACCTCATTTACATCCATAATTTATTACGATCCTGTGATGCGATTGCTTTGAACTACATATTCATAGATTATCGTTTTCAAACATAAAAAAGAGATTACATTTCCTTTCATTTTAAACGATCAAAATGAGGCTCACTAGATTAGAGATATCGCATAGGGGTGATATCTATTTAAAGCTTAATAAATATGAATAGTCATGAGCGAACTTTCTAATAATAGTGAAAACCAAAATATGAATAATAATTCTGACCGATCAAAGAATTCATCTAAAGAGCATATTTCAGAATGGTCCGAATTAATTTCAAGAATCATAGACAAATTGACCGGCAAGGATTTGCAAGTTACTTACTCCTTTGATAATTTGGAAATCGAGATCCCAAAAGCCTACGGCCCTGATGGTCGACAACTAGGGGGTGCAAAGTGGAAAGTAGATGGCAAAATAACTATATCAACGGAATTAATTAACGACGAGAAAAATAGCTCTAATCCATAAACATACAATCTAATATAAAATAGTGTTACCCATCATCGGTAGCTATATTTTTTTTTAAATATTTATACGATCAATTTAGATCAGATAATATCAGATTAATGAAATGTCTGGAACCTTTTGTTATTAAATTTAATAGAATCAAAAGACAATGTGAAATTTCATATGTTACCCTTGAGAAAGTTTTTGATATGAGACCGTCCTAAAGCGCAAGATATTTCTAATTTCATGCGTACTAAAGGAAAGAATGTAGTATCATGGATAAGAAAGTGCCTTGGTCGTTTCTAAAGAAACAACTAGAGAAGTAATTTCAGAAGATCAAGTTGTTTTTTAATTGAATTACCGTACCGTACCAATTGTATCAATCTTATAAAATAGATGTAATGGATAGATGCATTATATGATTCGCACATATCAGGAAAATTTTATGTAATTCCCATAGCTGATTCAGAATCACTGGGAGTATAGCCACCACCAGGTTTAGTTTGTGTTTAGTCTTTAAGGGTAATTTTAATCCCAGAAACGAATTTAAACTATGAGGAAAAAATATTTGCTATACTAATGACTTTGCCTTCAGATGAAATACCTGCCAATAACTCAAAATTGTATCCATATCCTAGTAATTTAAACCACATAGCTGTAAGTGTGACTAATTGAAGAAGTAATAGAGTGGTACACAAAAGTTTTGGGTTTTAATGTTGTGAAACCACTTTTCGAAGCCGTTGCAGACGACACTCACATAGGCAAGATCTTTCAAGATGTTTTCGGCAAGAACTTTAAGAAATTAAAGATTGCTCATTTAAGCTTTGGTAATCAAATTGGGTTTGAAGTTTTCGAATTCGTTGAGCCTAAAGAAGCAAAAAGAGAGGACAATTTTGAGTTTTGGAAGACCGGGTTCTTTCATATATGCATAACAGATCCAAACATTGAGGATACTACAAAAAGGATTGTTAATAGTGGTGGTAAACAAAGAACTCAAATATGGGAATTAACAAATGGAAAGCCTTTCAAGGTAGTATCATGTGAAGATCCGTTTGGAAACATCATCGATATTTATACTCATGGTTACGAATATCTTTGGAGATCTGAAAACTATCAAAAATAGGATTCAAAAATACTTCACTATGAATATATCAAAAGAGTAAATACTTGCTTAAGTTTGTCTTAGCATTTTGAGTCTATCGCTAATCATTTCTTTAAGATCAAAGTTATTGCATGAATTGTTGTTATCCTCTCCTGCCTCGCAGTTTGAGTTTTGTTTAGATACTTGAACCTGATTTCCTCCGTCATTACCCCTGCCGCCTGCACTCCCACTGTCACCACCACCATTTCTGGTTATGCTTATGTTATTGCATGAATTGTTGTTATCCTCTCCTGTCTCGCAGTTTGAGTTTTGTTTATTACTTTGAGATTGATCAAAATCCTTTTCTCCATATGCACTATATTCCATGATGCCTAAGAAAGAAAGTGAAGTTACAATTAATAGTAAAACCGTTGATATTATTACAGATGTTGTTAAACGATGTTTAATCTGCAAACTTTTACCCGTATATTTTTAAACAACAATATATAATATTACTATTTTTAAAGATTTGTACATAACTTATTTATATATCATACTAATACTACATAATTCTATCAATTATTATTATTCCAATAAAATTGAATTGAGCTTTTGCGCTTAAATAATGAAAATGATGCCTAATATCCCTATTTATCATCCAGAGTAGCGTCCATTTTTCCCCAATTGTTATGGCCCGTCTGATTTTTTAAGTAACCGTCAAAAGTTTGGACTCATTCAAAATAATTTGACTTTGACAATGTTCGTAGTTTCGTCGACTTCTGATTGACTCCTGCTTCTCTCACCTCCGCCACCTGCGCCACCTCCGCCACCTCCTCCAAGGACAACTGCCAATGCTTTAATTTCCTATCCTTAACTTCATCGAAATCTATCTATCCTTCATAATTTCGATCAAAATTTCAAATATGGAAAACCTGGTTAAAGAAAGTAAGATTAATCTTGGTAGATCAGAAAAGAAAAAGAGAAAGGTAAATTGAAATACTATATAGGTTGTTGTGGATGGAAGAGCCAAGAATGGGCCAAGCATTTTTATCCTACTGGATTGGATTCCACGCATTATCTTTCGTATTATTCTAAACTGTTCAATCTTGTACATCTTGACCTCGGCAAGAGCTTATTTCCTCCGAGTTCTATTGCTCTAAAAAAATGGGCGAATGAAACTTCTGATGATTTTCGATTCACTATAAAAATTCCTCAAAATCTTATTAACAAAACCACAACATCCGGCCAATTTGAATCTCTTGGAAGGTTTTTGGAAGATTTACATGTGTTAGAAGAAAAAATTCTTGTAATTTTATTATCACCGCCTCCCAATATATCGTTACAAAATACTGGACGTGCATGGTTAGAAGGAATATTACATAACGCTACTTATCACGGATTTTCTGTAGCAGTTGATTTTGAGATCAATAATACGTGGTACCAAGAATTAACGTATAATATTTTAAGAAGGTATAATTCATCTTTTGCTTGGTCAAACTCGGGACATCAATATTACTATCCAGCTGTTACCTCAAATTTCATTTTCCTTAATCTCAATAATGCCTCTATCAATAATGACAGAGCAATGAGATGGATCAATTTGATAAAGCAAAAGGAAAAGGAAACAGGTTATCTAAAACATACCAATAACACTATTGATTATTCAATTATTGTACTCCATAATCCTTCCGCGGCTCATTTGATTCAAAATTTGATATTTCCCACACCTAAGAGTCCTAATTTATCAGAAGATTCACAAAAACCTTCTTCTACTACTCAAATCTGGCCGGGAAAAATTATCATGCACATTGACATGAATGCTTTTTTTCCTGCCTGTGAAGAAATGAGAGATCCTTCTCTTAAAGGCAAGGCACATGCAGTAATAATGACCCCAGAAAGAGAAGGCAGTTCGATAACTAGAGGGGCAGTCGCTTCTTGCTCATACGAGGCGAGAAAATATGGTGTTAGATCTGCAATGTCATTATCAAAAGCCAAGGAGTTGTGTCCTAACCTTATTTTAAAACCTGTAGACAAAGAATATTACAACTTGGTCTCTCAGCAGGTAATGAGACTATTGGAGGAATATGCCGATGTATTGGAACAAACTAGTATAGATGAGGCATACATTGAGTGCACTAAAAAAATTATGCAGTATCAAAAACAGAATATTTCAAAAGATGATCCTGTCGATCAGAAAGAATTGGAAAATATTCCTAATGATTCCACACGAAAATATGACGTCCAGAAAGAGTTTTCAATCCAAGAATTTGCACTAAATATTAAAGATTCTATCAGGGCACAATGTAATGGGCTGATTTGCTCAATTGGTGTTGCGTCAAACAAGTCAGTTGCCAAGATTGCATCTGATTTTCAGAAACCAGATGGCCTTACTATCGTTTATCCGCAAGATACTACAGCATTTTTATCTACACTGGCAGTAGATAGCATATCTGGAATTGGAATAAAAACTACCCAGACACTCAAAGATATAGGAATTGAGACTATAGGCCAATTATCCGATTCGAATATCCAAAAACTGTCTGATAAATTTGGCAAAAAACAAGCATTGTGGATGTGGCAGATAGCCAATGGCAAAGAAAATGAACCTGTTATACCTCGAGAAAACAACCTGTCCTTAAGTACGGAGGAGACATTGTTAAAACCCCTAATCAACAAAAAAGATATTCTAAATATTCTTGTTAATGATATGACCGATGATATTTATGAACGTATCAGAAGAAAAGGATACGAGTTTAAAACTGTTGGAATCAAGTTAGTTAGGACTAATTTTTCTATTGAAACTAGAGAAATTACCTTTTCATCATATCAGAAGAATAAAGAAAGTATAAGCTCTGTTATGGGAACATTATTGGACCGATTCAGTTTTAATGATGATAGCAACACTGAAGAGAATAGCGAGGGAAATATACATGTTACTAATAATTATGATGTGAATTCCATTTATGTGAGAAAACTTGGCATTAAAGTGTCCAATCTGTCAAAAATAGATAGAGATGGAAGAAATTCTCAAAAATCAATAATGGATTTCGTTTGACATTTATAGTATAATTTTAATCAAATTTTGATTATTCTGGGGATATGTAGGATAATTTTAAATAGATACACAAGTAAAGAATAATATATTTTTTTTGCCTTATATATTCGATTGACACTGACGTTCTATGCACCCTTAAATTTATAAAAACAATCTTCTAAGTGTTATTAGCCAATATTTTATGAGCGTACCATCTTCTTTCAACCTCAAACATAAAATTATTTATGACAACAATGTTTTAGAATTTCAAATAATTAGAACACAAAGAAGAAGAACAACTAACGAAATCTTGATTGAATATGGTAATGTGTCTGTACGAACTTCAACATCAACATCCCTGAAAGAAATCGAGTCCCTAGTAAGTAAAAAGGCAAAGTGGATACTTCAAAAAATCAAAGAGCAAGATAACCCAGATGCAATAATAAAAGTACCCAATTACCAAAATAATTCTACTTTACCATATCTTGGAAAGAACTATCGATTAAGGATTATTGGTTATGATTCGAATCTATTGAGTTTCTCTAATAATGAATTCATTATTTATACAAATAGAAAAAACGTAAAGCGCATTTATGAACAATGGTTATTTGGCATGGCTTATCCAATTATAACTCCTTTAATAGTGAAGTATTCTAAACTTCTAAATGTGTCCCCTAAGAAAATTTTGCTAAAGAAATTGAAAAGTAGGTGGGGCAGTGCGACATACCGTAATATCATAAATCTTAACATTCATCTTTTAAAGGCTCCGGTCAATGTAATTGAATACGTGGTATTGCACGAACTAAGTCATCTTATTGAAAGAAATCATTCTAAGCGATTCTGGAAAATAGTATCCGATAATATGAACGATTATAAAAGCAAAATAAGGTGGCTCAAAGTCAATGGCTCTTATATCATATGAAGCCCTTCTTTTAATTTCAAATATTCCATGTCTATGATTTTTTGGCTGGTTTATCATTGTCATTGTAGATTGGATAATCATCATTGTCCCGGTCCTCACGGTATTACCTGCTAAAGAGATTTCTTTTTCCATATTTGTCTATTCGGTGATGGGAGGGTGGCGATAGTAAAGATATTAGTGAGGATGTCAGGAATCCTGCCTGCAATTATGATTTATCTTTCTACTTTTCTTCAAAAAATCGATAGTCTCAACTATAAATGAGGTGTGATACTAAACGCTAAATAAATAAAACAGACCTTTCAATTAATTATGTGCTATTACTAGAGAATTGTATTCCTCACACGTTTGCAGTTACCTTTGCACTATTTTTGGTTCTATTATATGCTGAACTTGCTAATGGTCAAAATGTGAATCCAGATCCGAGTCTAATTACATGTGATTCGAATGTTGGCAAGTTTTATACCCTAAACGAGTCCTTGGATTGTGATTTTGAGAATGGTATAGCAATAAACACCAATAATACTGTTATTAATTTGAATAACTCTTCTATTTTAGGTTCAGGTTACTTGAACCCTTATACCGGCATTTTGATATCAAACAAAGAAAATGTTACTTTAAAAGGAAATGGAATAGTTGGTCATTTTCAAATTGGAGTCTATATAAATAACTCCAAAAATGTTGATATATCTGTGGTAAACTTCACTGGGAATGAAATCTCTATTTATGTTGCAAATTCTTCAGAAATTCTTATCGACAATAATCAGTTCTATACTAATACTGCCGGAATAAAATTCTACACAATTGGTGATTCTGTGATTTCAAATAATGCGTTTGATTCTAATGATATATCTTCTATTTCTCTATTTGGTTCTCATGATAATATAATAAATAATAATATCATATCCAGCAGCTTAAACGGAATATTTGTCGACACCAAAAGTACAAATACTACCTTGAATTCAAATCATTTTACAAGGAGTTTTGGAGTAGACATAAACATAGGAAATGGAGGAAAATTTGACGAAATCAATAATTTAATTTCAAATAACACTTGCTCTATAAGTATACCTGAAACATTGTGTCGATAACCCGTTTCAATAATCCGTAATATTAAATCGATAAATTATTTAAAATTTTTATACCATTTATGCATAGTAGGTTTCGACCCCATATGAGTAATCAAGATGCCGAAAGGGATGAAATCAAAGACGAAACCCATGAACTACAAGATGATGAGAGTGATGTAGAGGAAGAGGAAGAAGAGGAAGAAGAGGAAGAAATCGATTTTGATGATGAAGCTGAGGATGAAGCTGAGGAGGAAAAGGGTGACCCAGAGCCCGATAAGGCTAGCTGAATGATAATTATCCGTTCTTCAATTGTTGAATGAGACGATAACCAGGCTAATTGATGTATTCATTCTTTTTATTCTTTTTTGAAATATAGTCCGTAATATGATATCTATTATACCAAAATAGAGCGCCAGACATAATTATAAAATCCGCAATGTAAAATAAATCCCACGGTAAAGCAGAAGCTGAACCGTTGATGTAATCATTTGTATAGCCGTTATCTGCTATCGCGTTTACTAATAACGATACCGAAGCAAGTACCCAAGGTACAGAATGGTGATACTCTCTATATATATTCAATAATATGGTTATCGAGGGAACAATCAAACATAAATCTAAAATTGGATAGAGTATAGTAACTACAAGATCTGACAATCCATAACCTTTTTTAGCAGCATCAATCTCCCCATTATTTAAGAACGATTCTGGTATGGGTAGGAAGCTAACAAGATTGACTATAACAAACCCTATAATAACTGCAGAAATAATTGTCAGAGTTATAGACAAGTTTCTAATCCTTATTGTTCTGATAATGGATATCAAATGAAAAATAAGAAACAGATACCCACCCAACCATAGCATATCTAATAGAGTTATTTGTTTAAATTCATCTACATTTAAGACAAAATAAGAGTACATTATTCCCAAGTCTGCCGCAAACCACAATGCAATACCAATTGTTAAGAACAAGTAAGATTTTCCGTGACTTCCAGAAATTCCATGTCTTAAAACTGCGATTACGCCCAAACCCGTGGCAGTAGCACCTGTAATATTGAGACTAATTATTGCAATAGCATGCTGAGTATGTGCATCAGGAATTAATACTATAAATAAATCGACAGCTATTATGCTCGAAACTATCAAAATTATGAGATACTTTAATGTTTTTTTATAATTTGATTCGTTTGCCAATTTATTTTATGTTAATGCCTTTCATAAATACCTTAATTGATGGGCTATTTATCTATTAGCTGTGATTTTTTTTACATAGTTGTAATTTATGACTTGATTGGTCCTCTTTCTTATGGCATTTATCGATTATTATTGTTTGCATTTTTTCTTAAATTTTTTTTGAAAAGTGCATTAGCTTATTTAGGTGAAATATACTGAATACATTCTGTTCGACACCTGTTGGAAATAACAGTTCAAGGACAGCATGATTTTAGTGGTTACTTTTCCCGTAATGCCTGTCGTATACATCATTCCTCCCAAAAAATACCTACTACCATCACCTTTGGTATTCGCTTAAATAATTATGTTTTATGAAGTTGTCTTCATTCATAACCATAGTTAGTAATTATTGATATAAACATTCTAGATGTGTTTTACAAGTCAAAAAATATAGGAGGTATACTGGGAAAACAAAATACCCTTCTATATTGTATTATCAATCTATACAGCCGAATGAACTATTCAATTTCTATAAATATGGGTAACTGTTAAAAACTCTATGAGTTCTTACAATCTTTTTGGAATATTCGCGATCCATAGTCCAGAATCTTGTCCATTAAATAATACCAAAAATAAAGAGGTCTTTAAAGAGATCTATAATAAATTGCAGTCAAACACCGAAAAATATGGTGTGAAAAACATTAATGGATTCTATATGTCTGTGCTTGAACATGAATGGATTATTATGGTTGAAGCAAACAGCGCTCATGATCTTGAACAGCTCTGCATCGATTCTGGTATCTCCTCCTTTAATACAGTGAAAATAGTTCCTTTGACAAATTACCAGGATGTCGTAAGCAAACTTACTTGATATTTAATAAATTTCATGTTTTTTATTTTTTTATTTTTTATATATTTATAGAGAACCATACTACTATACCTTGATATTTTTTGGCTAGTGCGAATAATTTTGGAATAGAAAAGGGAAAGGGCGATGTAGCAGTAAAGTGGATAAATGAATTTATCATTAAGAACAACAAATCGTTCAAAATTTCTATTACAAGCAATCAATTACATACCTTAAATTTTGGAGATTTTGATCTGGTGGAATGGGATGGTGATTGGAGTATAGCCCGAAACGTCATAAAAAAATCAAGTTCAAAATTAAATATCAAAGTAATTGAGGCTGGATATCATAAAAAACATAATATCGTTGAGGCATTTTTTGGAATGAGCCAGGAATATTGCAAAGTTTACAGCAGCGGAAAATTTGTTGGGACATTGATTCTTAAAAGAAAATCGGGTAATTGGATTGTAGATAAAGAGAAACGGGGATAGCTAATAATCCATTCTTATTTTCGTCATGATTATGGACCTATTTATTGATATCATAAGGAAGAATCTCTTATCCCTTCATTTGTAATGTTGATATCTTTATTATTTGCATCGACCTTATCATGCATTATCCACTTTTGGGTTGGAAGAATAATATAGTTTTGTGTAATTGTGAGTTTTAGATCATCAACGTAAAAAATTCCGCTAACTAAAATTGTTTTTTTATCTAATATTCTTGACTCAAATACTATTTCACCAGTTTTATCAACAATCAAAACATGTTCAAGATCGGATTTTTTCATTATCAAATCTGGGGAACAATATATGCATACGTTCTCTTCGACTTCAATTATGGTTTTATTGTTGGCATCAACTATATTAATAGAAATAGAAGGATTGTGTGAGTTTGAAATTTGATCTAATTTGAATAAAGTTTTTTCGTTATACCTTAAGCTTCTTGGACTATTTGATATAAAGTTATTCCCAACCAATAATGTAAAAGTCATATTATATATGTGATCCAATTCGTATCTATTTTATTCTTCTTATGTGGCAGTTGCATATACATTTAAAACTGTTCTAATATGCTCAAAGATTGTGTCACTACAGAGCGATAAGGCGATTGGTGTAATTGGGGTTGGCATGTTAGGTACTGGGATTATAGAACGGTTTATAGAACTAGATACTAAAGTGAATGTTTACGGTAGGGATAAAGCCAAACTCACATATTTGCAGGATAAGGGTGCAAAAATATTTGGCGATGCCCGAACCGTGGCCGAACAAAGCGATTTAATAATAACATGTGTTACTAATTTTGAATCATTAAAGGAAATTCTGTTTCATAATGATGGTGTAATGAAATGTAGTAACAATAAATTAATCATTGCGGATTGTACAACAGTGAATTCTGATCAATCTTTGTATTGTTCAAATCTCGTAAGGGAGCGAAATGGATTTACGTTCCTGAGCAACCCAGTGATGGGTGGACCAAATGACGCAAGAAAGGGTGATCTTATTTCTCTCGTTTCAGGAAATGAAGATTCTTTTAAAGAAATTCGCCATGTTTTAGAAAAAATTTCTAAGCATGTATTTTATGTTGGCCAATCTAATGGGGTTTCTAATTCTATAAAATTGGCACTTAATCTAAATATTGCCATAATTACATTGGCCTTGTCTGAGGGATTAATTTTAGCCAAACATAGTGGAATAGATCCTAATCTTTATTTACAAATCCTTAATCTTACTAAACTTAAAACTGGAATTAGTGAAAAGAAAGGTCAAATGATGATAAGGAATGATTATTCACCTTCTTTTTTCCTGAAAAACATGTTAAAAGATATAGATTTAATGATGGATGCGTCGCAAAATTTGCGGCTATTTCTACCAATGACGTCTTTATCACAGCAGCTTTTTAGGGCAGCTAACAACAATGAGGATAGAAAAAATAAAGACTACTCGGTAATTTACCAGTTTATGGAGGAGCTAAACTCCAAATGAAAGTTATTATGATAGATGAATAAATGTTGAATTAAAAATCATCATAACTATATTTTTATATCCTCTTTTTATTATCAAAACGTGGTTCAAGCAGTTATACCTTTTAAGAGCGGTGGCATCGCATTCATTCTGGCTTTTTTCTTTGGATTATTCCTTTTTAACGGTATAGGTCACATGTATATCGGGAAAGTGAGGAGAGGTGTTGGTTTTCTGCTATTGGGTTGGCTAATTTATTCACTGTTACTTGTATTCTTAATTTTTACTATAGGCATGAATATTGGCCAATTTTTTGATTTATACTCCAATCAGTATACAGTACCAGGAATTAATGACGATTTAATACCACAAAATAGTATACATTCCGAATCTTTCGACTCCAACATGCCTATGCCTCTTCTATTTTTCTTTGGAATAATCTATTTGGTATATTGGATAGCTCAAGCCGCAGATGCAAACCGATTGGCCAAAAAATTTAATAGGCATCTAGATAAGGAAGGCACTCTATTATGGTACTAGGCTGAAATTCACGTTTTCCATACAATTGTCAGTAAATTCTTTTCTAGTATTTTATTGCAGATTTTAAGTATCCAGTCATTAAAATGAATTAGTGAATATAATATAATTGATATTAATCATAGTTCATAAAAACTCGATCAAAACTAAGGTATTATTTGGGGAGGAAACCCTGAAATTCTTGCAATCATTAGGAAAACTATATATCATTTAGTCACGCTATTATAGTATATCTTTATGCGAAGTGTTGACAGTAGTGAAGATCCTTTTGTAAAAATTGCATCTCTAATAGGAGGGGACGAATATCATCATGTTGCCCAAGCGTTATTAAAAACTGAAGATTCAACTGACGAAGAAATAGCTATTGCAACAGGTCTTCGAATAAATATTATACGAAAAGTTCTCTATGATCTTTTTGGAAAGGCGTTGATAACGGGTATACGCGTTAAAGATGAGAAAAAGGGATGGTTTGTGTATCGGTGGAGAGCAAAGAGAGATAATGTAGACAATTTTATTGACAATCAGAAGAAGAAAATATTAGAAAGATTGCAAAATAGACTTGAATATGAAGAATCGTCTGAATTTTACCATTGCGGTAATTCTGCTTGTGATAGAATAAAATTTGATTATGCAATAGAGTTATTTTTTAAGTGTCCTAATTGTAAAGAACCATTGAATATGGTAGATAATAGCAAATTGAAAGATGCTTTAAGGTATAAAATAGAACAACTTAGTTCAGATACCGTAAAATAACAATTTCTTATTTTTTGATATTTTTATAATGTAGGATTATTTCACCATTACTCTTTTTCTGTATTCTTGACAACTTTATTTTTGCACTTTCATTTATTGTCTTGTAACCTTCTCCACCCACTAAGGATATGGCCTTTTTCCCCCCAATTATGAGTGGAGATATCGTGATTATTATCTCATCAAACAAGTTATTTTTTATTATAGACCAATTAATTTCCCCTCCTCCTTCAACTAAGACATTTGATACGCCCTCCTTTTCTAATTGATCAAATAATTTTTTCAAATCCACTTTTTCTCCATTGTCTTCTCCTCTAACCTCTCTATCTTCTGTCCCTTGGTCTAGCATCATTATTTTGAGACCTCTCTCCTCCAATTTTTTCAGATTCTTAGATGGGGCTTTTGAGGTTACCACCAATCTGGTTTCAATTTGATTTGCTGTTTTTACAATTTTGGATCGAAGGGGTATTCTAGCTTTACTATCTATTATTATACGAATAGGATTTTTAGTATCATGTTTATTCATACCATATCGTATTGTCAATAACGGATCGTCGTTTATGACAGTCGAAATACCCACCAAAATTACATCCGATTCGCGTCTTAATCCATGAACGCGTTTGAGATCCAAAGCCGATGAAATTTTTGTATCTCCATTAATAGTAGCGATTTTTCCATCAATACTAGTAGCTGCATTTAGTATTATTTTCATTCGTCGTTGATACCTTTATCTTATTGCTGTTTTTTCGAGTACAAAATTACCATTAATCATCACTGCTTTTAGTTGTCTCTCAGTGCATCTGTGTACAATTGACATGTGGGGATCATGAATCGGATATAGATCTAAATCATATTTATCAATAAAAAGCAAATCTGCTTGATATCCTTTTTCAATACTTCCAATATTTAAGTTAAAAATTTTACCACCATTTACTGTAGCCATTTTTAGTACCTTCTTTGCATCGAGAAAGCTAGCGTCCTTTTCAACAGCTCTTTGACTCTTTATCAGAAAATCCATTTCTCTAAACATGTCTGGAGAATTAAGCATAACATTATCTGTTCCAATACCTAATTCAAAATTATATTCTAACAATTTTCTTATTGGTACAAAACCTGTTCCAAGCACTCCATTTGCTCTAGGGCATATGACTATTTTCTTTTTTTTCTCATGTAATAATTGCAGGTCCGAGTCAGATGGGTTGGTAACATGAATGTATATGTCAGGGTTTAACGTATTAACGGTTCTTTCAATTTCCGTCTTTTTGTAGTTTTTTGTGGATTCCATTACTGCTGTTTCGGCCTCTGCAGCATGGATTGCTACCACGGGATCCTTTTTATGACTTTTCAATTCGATTTGTTTTTGTTTTTGTTTATATTTCGTAATTATTTTATTATACAACCGTAGCATCTCATTCGTATTTTCGTTTGCACCGCTAATGCCAAAGCCATCACAATTCTCAATTATTTTACTACCCTGATGAATAATATCATTTTCTTCTATTACGTTCGGGTTCCCTAAAGTTTTACTCTTTGACTCGAAATCTTTACCATTTTTTGGAAATCTAGTCGTAGTCTTTGCATCCTTGTCATTAACATTAAAATCAATCCTTCCCAATATGATCTTCTTTATGGGTAAACCTTCTACAGCATTTTGGAGGAGGTTTATTCCTTCTAGTCCTCCTTCCCTGAAATCCACAAAGGTAGTTATTCCCTTATGTAACATTGACATTGCTGCATTTCTTATCATTTGCATTAACTGGGATCTTGGAGTTCTTTCGAGTATTGTCTTTTTAATACCGTATTGTGGATGTATTCTTTGATTTAAATCCGAATTAGCTGAGATGTCTTTTCCTATGGAGTCTCCTATATGAACATGTGAATTTATTAATCCTGGCAGGAGAATAAAACCTTCTGCATCAATGATGTCTATTTTATTATCTTTATTAACTGAATTGGTTATTGTGTTGCCTCTTTTTTCTGGACTTCTTTTGGATAAGGATACATCTTCAATCATTCCATGTTCGTTAATTAGTATAGATCCGTTCTGAACTATTTGCAGTTCCTTACCGAACAAAATGTATGCATTTTTTATTAATATCTTTTTCAATTCGATTCAAAAACATTGATTATTTTTCCGCCTCTTCTGTAATCTCTTATTGTATCAAGTGACTTGGTTGCTTTCTCTGCAGCTCTTCTTGCACTACTGCCATTTCCGATACCGCAATTCAGCTTAATTCCAGTTGAGCTTATTAAAAAATTAACTATTTCTGTTATTTTTTTGGTTTGAATATCATTTTTTGCAACAATCATAAAATTATCTCCACCCAAAAAGAAAGTTAAACTTTCTTCTTTGACGAATGAATCTGATATTGCTAAATATAGCCTCATTATTAAATTTGTGATTTCATAAGTTGAAAGATTTTTAACTATCGAAGTGGAACTATTGACGTCTATATGTAGTATTTTTAAGTCGTTAAGACCACAATGATTTTCTATTTCACTAGTTCGATGACCTTCATGTACCGTGTAATTTTCTTGTATGCCATAAATATTTGGAAAAATCATGTTTTTAGTATCTTTTTTTATATCGTGTATTTTCTTGTCAGCTTCTAGTGGAGTTTTTCCGGTCCCTATCGTCATTGATATCTTTATACTTTCATTTTTTTTCGAAAGTCTATCATAGATTTCTTTATGATCATCTAAGCTTATTTGATTTGTCACTGCAATAAACTCATCAAATCGGTTAGAGAATACTAATCCGTTTTTAGCCGAAAAACATTCTTGTAAATCTGCATATATTTTTGACTGTAGAATTTGTAACGCATATTCTCTGTCACTACCTAGGGTTAGAGTCCATGTACCGTAACCCTCTAATTTTATTACTGTTATTTGACAAACCAATCTAATCTACTATTTTTGTACCGCTGTTTTTCATTTTATAATTTCTTATTCTTTTTAGCCTCTTTACCATCCCAATCGCAGTATCAACTGCATGATGTGATGCGGAAATTATCCTTGACTCGGCTTGCTCAAAGGTCATATCTGGTCCGGTGATCCCTAAGGATATTGGTTTATTATATTTTAAAGAAAGTTCGCCAAGTAACTTGGCTGTGCTGTTAGCTATTACTTCGTCATGACTGGTATCACCTTTTATTATCGCCCCCAAGGTTACTACTGCATCGACATCATTTTTTTTTAAAATCTCTTGTACCATAATAGGCATATCAAATGCTCCGGGGACAAAGCGAACGTAGGTTATTTTTGATGAAAGTTCCTTTGCATATTTTTTAGCTTCACTTAGCATAGCAAAGGTTATTTCATTATTAAATTCTGAAACAACAATTCCAATTCTTATTTTCATCTTTGTTTTTCGAATGATTCCGCATATGTTATCAAATCTTTTGCCTCAATGATTACTAGATTGTTGTCATTTGCATATTTGACTGCATCCTTATACGATAAGGCTTTGTAACTGTGAGGATCTAACATCTCACAAATGGTTGTGATGTTCGTCATATTGGCAATTTTTGTAAGAAAGATTGACATCTCTGTGTGTCCTTTTCTTTCATTGAGTAATCCTTTTGAAGAAATTAGGATGGGTACGTGTCCCGGTGTTCTAAAGTTGCTACGAAACTTTTCAATGGTTGTTTTCTGATCTTTCTGATAATCACTCAAATCATTACAAATATTTGCTAATGATGAAATGGTTAAAGCTCTGTCACGATCAGTTATTCCAGTGTAAGTGTTAATGTGGTTTAGCGTAACGGAAAAAGATGGTCTGTCACCATATGGTGAGCTGTTACTATTAATAGAAGAAATGGTTTGATTCGTAGTCCCAAAAATATTTAGTACATCGTAAATAAATGGCAATCCCAATTTCGTGGCTATTTCCTTTGATATTGCGGTGCAGATCAACCCACCAGCATCCTTTCTCATTGTAGCAATATGTTCTGGAGATATGTTATTAGAAGATACGACCATGTCAACCTCGTCTTCACGACCATCATCATCATGAATTAAAACGAAATTTCCATTCTTTAACGAAGTTATGGCTTCCGATATCTTTGTCAATCATATTTTTTTATACTTTAATGTTAATATATCTTACTATTTTTCTTGTTATTACCAGAAAATTGGTAGATATTTGATATATATCTTGATAAAATGTCTGCCTCTATGTTTACTGCATCCCCTGCCCTCTTGATTCCGAGTGTGGTGTTCTCCAAAGTATGAGGAATCAGTGCTATTTCAACGATACTCTTTCTAACGCTTACGACAGTAAGACTTATTCCATCTATTGCTATGGAGCCCTTTTGAGCAATAAGAGGCAATAAATCTTTATTTAATATTTCTATTTTAATTCTACTTCCCAAATCTCCTCTTTCTAATTTTTTGATTATGCCTATGCCATCGATATGACCTAGCACAAAGTGTCCTTCCAGTCTGCCTCCAATGCTTAGACTCCTTTCAACATTTACTTTGTCTCCTATCTTTAAATCAATAAAATTTGTTCTATTGATGGTTTCATCAATGACCTGAAAAGTGGCTTTGGAATCGTTTAACTTTGAAACAGTCAAACATACTCCATTTATTGATACGCTATCTCCAATTTTGATATCTTTTGATTCTGGTAAAAATAGCGTAATTTCGATATGGTGATTCGCTTTACTATCACTCTTTTTATTTCTTTTACTTTTACTTTTTTCTATGTTTTCAATTTCACCTAAATATTCTGTAATTCCAGTAAACATACTTAATAATAAACGAAAATATAATTTGAAGATTGTTGAAAACCATTAAATGATAATGATAATGATAATGATTTATTTTCTCTTACCTTAAGTCTAAAATTCTTCTAGCCTGTTTGTAATGTACCGCATCTATCATCTTTCCTTCCAACTTTACTGCGCCTGCACTACTGTTTTTCGCACTGTCTAAGGCTTGTACTACTTTTTTTGCCCATTCGATGTCCTGGTTTGATGGACTAAACACGCTATGTACATGCTCAATTTGAGACGGATGAATAATGCATTTTCCATTATAACCCAATTTTTTACCTAGTTTAAGATCTTTTATCAAACCGCTATGATCATGAATGTCTTGCCAGATTGAATCAATAGAGTCGATGCCTGCAGCTCTGGCATCTACCGGTACTTTTGCCCTAGCATACATAAAACCTGTGATCGTCTCCATGTCCTGATTATCAATTTTCATGTCGTGTAAGAAATCAAAAATGCCAAATACCAACGTGGTAATTCTTTGATCTGATTTAGCTATATTATATGCGTTAACTACTCCCAACGCAGATTCAATCGACGGGATTATTTTAATGATCCCACTTTGAATGTTTTTTTCATTCTCTTTTTTTTCTATTATTTTTGAAATTTCTGCTATCTGTTTGTCATCATCAACCTTTGGAATTACAATTGCATCAATTCCCGGGGTGATGACTTTTTTCAAATCCGTAGCCATCTGATCAGAAGTTGGAGAATTGATTCTTACCGCCAGGATTCGCTCCTTATTTATATCATTAATCTTGCTAATTTCTTGAATTGCGCTTCTTACACTTTCTCTTGCGATTTCTTTTTCTTCTTGGGGTACTGAATCTTCTAAATCATAACATATAATGTCTGAATTTATTGTTCTGGACTTTTCTAAAAATCTCTGATTATTTCCAGGAATAAAAATTAAACTTCTTGATCTTCCCACAATATACTTGTTTTACAATTGGATATAAAAAAATTAAAGTTTTTGGGGATTGGTTAAGATCTTTCCTATTTGTTCGGCCCCAGCCATCATCGCATGACCTTCCACCATATTTGAAAAAGGCAATGTGGTATGAATAAGTGGTTTTAATTTATTTTTGCTCGTCCAATAAATGACCTGTTCTAATTCTGCTTTTGTCCCCTGAGTGGACCCAAGCAAGTTAGTACCTTTGAAGAATAAGAATCTTAAATCTATGGTAGAATCATAACCTGTTGTAGCTCCTGTAGCAACGAGTGTGCCTCCAATTTTTAACAGACCAACTTCTTGAGGGAAAACGTTCTTTCCAATGTGCTCAAACACGATGTCCACACCTTCCTTCTTGGTAATTTCTCTTACTTTTTTATACCAATCAGCCTCTCTGTGATTTACAACGTTATCTGCGCCAAGTTCCAGACATTTATCCATTTTTTGTTGGTTTCCTGCTGTGGCAATAACATTACAATTATACAACTTTGCGATTTGAATGCCTACCATGCCTACACCACTTGTTCCTCCCATGATCAATACGGTTTGACCTGGAATTATTCTTGCTCTTCCAACAAGCATATGCCAAGCTGTCATTCCCACCATTGAAATAGCAGCAGCATCCTCAAAGGATACATTTTCTGGTAGTTTTGCCACATTTACTTCAGGCAAGTGTGTATATTGAGCAAAACCTCCCCACAGCGGACCTGTTTGGAATCCCCATATAGATCTCTCTTTACAATCATACTCTCTTCCTGCTGTACATTGCTCACATATTCTACAACTCATATTAGAATGAGATACGACCCTGTCGCCGACCTTGAGCTTTGTTACATCTTCTCCTATCTCAACTACTGTTCCTGCTACATCACTTCCAGAAATATGAGGAAGTGGTGTTTTAACCGGATCTCCCCATATCGCCCATAAATCATTATAATTATATGCGGCCGACTCAACTTTTATCAAAACTTCATTTGCTTTTATTTTTGGTACGTCGATGTCTTCAATTTTTACTACTTTAGTAGGATCCTTGTTATATTCTCTAAAAACAGCTGCCTTCATGGGGAGAAGATATTTTAAAACCTTAATATAGTTAACTCAAAATCAAAGGTTACTAAATAATAACCTTTAATACGTAAACAAAAAATTTAGAGTTTATTTCAAATCTTATCTTCTATTGATTTTAAAATCCCTTTTTGGTTGTTGAATTGTAGAAAGTATTTGTTTTAATTCATTGTCTGTTATTGCTCTATTTAGTCTTCCAGTAGAAGCTGCGTTAAATAGATAATTCTCAACAGCGGAAGCAAGCTCTGGCTTTACCATCTTTACATTCGTAAGTCTTTGTCTTGCCTCGACATCTAATAACATACCCAAGGCTTTTTGCTTCATTGCCTCAGCTTCAGCCTGTTGCCTTCTAATTTCATCGTCAGAAGGCTGATGAGATTGTGGGGGGCCAGACATACTAGATCCTCTATGCGTATCTTTCTAAATCTTTATTTAGTTTAGATATATCTTTAAAAATTTCAGTGGCTAGTCTGTCAACTCTTTTCATACCTTCGCTTGATATTGATCTACCTTTTTTCTTTTTTTCAACATATCCTGATGCTTCTAATTGTTGTAATGCATTTCTAATGATTGCACCCCCAGCATCTTTATGGTGATCTAAATTATAGCCAATTCTTTTTCTTCCTCCATAATAGCTTTTTAAATCAGAAATTCCTATTGGACCATGTAAATACACCTTTCTTACTAGAGATGCACATCTAGTATACCACCAGTCTCTGCTTTGGGGAATTTTTTCCACATGTGGGCCTGTTTTTACATAACTAGCCCATTCTGGAGGATTTATTTTCTTATCCTTTTTAAGTTGATCTGATAATTTTGATATCAAGTCATCTGCTGGAACATCAAATACCTTTGCCATTTAATATTACAAATTCCTTTCATCAATTTTCCCTTATAATCCTTATTCTTTATCTTGTCATCTGTTTGTCCCAAAAATATAAAATATCAGGTTTGGTTGGGTTTTTCAATAATTTTTCTATAAGTATGGCCGCATAATTTGCAGGTTATCCTCAAAGCCTTTGTATTCGACTTTCCTACCCTAATACTTGAATCCCGACCCGGGATGATGAAGTTTTTACAATGCTTACAAAAGAGAAGCTTATATTCGAAAGGAATCTTTATTTTATACTTTAAGATAATTTTTTTAGCAATGACAATATGGTGGTCAGAGAATTCATCCCTTGAATATAGTGCCCTATCAATCAAAACCTTTACTCTTTGCATTGCTATTTGTTTTATAACGCTCTTCTTCATGACATACCTTTTTGTGACTGATTCGCTTTTTGTATCATATATCTTTAAATAATAATTATTTCCCTTTAAATCAGTATCATTTGTTAAATTTGATCATAGCAGATACTTCTCTTGAAACTATACCTATCAATGTTTTCAAGCATCCATCTCTTAAAAAGATTCGTAATAGTGGTAAAAAACCTAAAGAAATCTTGTTAGATAGGTCTCTTCACCATTTTGCTATGATGTCTACTAAACTGGACGAGGATTATAAGAGGGGAAGACCTGATATCCTTCACATTGCGTTGCTGAATGCATTAGCTACACCTCTATACCAAAGAAATCATCTTAGGGTGTTTATTCATACGATTGATGATAACGTTATTTTAGTAGGGAATAATGTTAGGCTTCCCAAGTCTTATTCCCGATTCGAAGGTCTAGTGTTAAATCTTTTTAGAGATAAGAAAATAATTTCAGAAGACGGGCAATTATTATTGGATCTTCGACCTAATACTAATTTTGGAGATCTACTACAAGAGTATGTTAAACCTGAAATAGTATTGGGTTTTTCAACAACAGGTACTTTTAAAAGCCTTGAATCGATAGGTGCTGATTTATCTTTATATACAAATGGATGTGTTGTTATAGGCGGCTTCCCAAAGGGGCATTTCTCAAAAAACGTTGATTCCTATCTTGACAAAAAGTTTTCCGTCTCAGACATGGGATTAGAATCCCAAATAATTATCTCTCGATTGTTATATGAATTTGAAAAAAATGTTCTAGTCTAAAAAAATTAATGGGCTTATCTTGCCTTTCTGGCCATTGATGCTAATGCATAAATAAGTCCAATCCCTAAACCAACTGCTAACGGTACCCAAACTCCAAAAGCTTCAGGAGCTATCACAATTTGTAAGAATGACAACATTGAGGGTTATAGATCATGGATGTATATAAGGTTTGTATTGTATAATTTTTATCTTTAATATAACATTATTTTATAAAAAACAATCGTTGTACTATATTATTCTATTTTTGTATATCAATATAATATTTTTTATATTCTGACAAAATAATGAATTTTTAGGGACTAAGTATATTTACTTTAAATTACCCTATTGAACTGATTTTATATATGAAGATGCAGAAAGAGCTGCGCAAATTTTGTCCGAAATGTAAAACTCATACTACTCAAGCTGTTTCTACTTATAAAAAGGGTAAAGATAGAAAGGGCGCTCAGGGTGCCAGGCGCCACGCAGAAGATAAAAAAGGCTATGGTGGTCAAAAATTCCCTGAATTAAAAAGGACTGCTAAAACCACTAAAAAAGTAACCCTGAAATATACTTGCAAAACTTGCCAAAGAAAGACGATGAAACAAGGAATGCGAATTAGGAAATTGGAGATCCAAGCTTAGTTGGAGTGAATGATTGTGAAAAAACATAATATTATGATCCCAAAACCTAATAGTAACTTTGTAAAAGTTGAATGTGATTCATGTAAAAATATTAAAGTCTTGTATACTTATAGCACAAAACCTATATCATGTCCATCTTGTAATGCTGAACTTTTGGTGAATACCGGTGGCCAGGCTAAAATATTGGGCAATATCTTGGAAACTTTGGATTAATCATTTCTTACTGATTTCAAATTCTGCAATCCAATAAATTTTTCTGCTTTTTTCAAGTCGCCAATCGTGTTTATATTATAAACTAATTCCAGATTATTCATAATCATTGGTACTTCTCTGATCTGGTCTACATGCTCCAATCCGGCAATAGTATGAAAATCTAATATCGAAATCCCAGTATAACAATAATCAATTTTACTAATTTCTGTTACAAAAGTTGAGGGAACGAAATTGTTCTGAATAAACATTTTTTTGTCTACAACTATAGCGATACTGGGACTACTCTGATTCAAATCTGTAATTTCGTCTAAGGTTTTAGATGATATCAAGGGTAGATCAGTAGGTAAAAACAAAATTTTATTGGTAACGAAATCTTGAGTTCCATCTTTTCCTCTGTTTTCTTTACCTTTGAAGAATTGGAGTACAACTAGGTAATCATTTGAAAATCCGCTGCCAGTAGTCTCTATCAGTGTTATATCATTAAAGTATCTGCTTTTTAGGAACTCTTTGGTTTTTACTGTATTCTTACTCACTGCAGCATACATCTTAAAGTTCTTTTTTGAATTCTGTATTGCCTCTATCATATATTCGATAAGTGATTTATTCTTCAATTCTAAGAGGGGTTTTTCTACTTTGGCTATGGAATTTGTATTCAGTCTACTTCCTTTTCCTCCACACATCAGAACACAATTAATCATATTTCTCTTCTTGTCAATTTGATTTTGTAAATTTGGCAACTAATTAAATTTGCTCCCTAATTATGACACTCTTTAATTATTCTCCTAGTTAATTTTACTATTCTTACCTAATTACTATTTGTTCAAATCGACAATTAATTTCATTTTTAGTTTCGTTAAATTTCCTTTATGTATGCCCAGATTCGGTAGATTATAGTTGATTTGAATATTACTCAGACTATATGCTGTCCTTGCATTAAAGTCAATAAAATACCTATTGGCTAGTTTCCTTCTTCTATTTCCTATTCTGCATGTAAATTGCTCTTTACAAAAAAATTGAAATTATTATGATAGAGATAAGAGTGAACAAAGCCTTACTATTTCGTTTGTTGCCCCCATTACATCTCCTGTAATTCCTCCAAAGTTCTTCTTTGAAATATATATGACTACTAAACAACAAATAATTCCTACAATAAATATCTGTAATCCAATCACACTCATATTGGAAATTAAAAGTATCAATATTATAGTAATGATTGTTGCAATGGCCATTTTCTTTTTTGATTTCATGTTTTTTGTAAACAATGAACTATATCCATCCCAAGCTGACTCACAATAATGCGATTGCAATACCATTGAATATTTCGACATGATTTCGGAGAGAATTATTGCAATCATTAATCTCTCCAAACTTGTGATTGAAGAAATTGCTATTACCATTCCAATAAAATATCCCGAAACCGCGACAGTTCCCGCCGATCCAATTCTTGGGTCATGCATTACCTTGTATTTCTTATCTTTGTTGCCTCTTACCATAATACCGTCGGCAAAATCTGCGAGGGCGTCAGTATGATGTATGCCTGTTAGGATTATCAGAAAAATTGTTACTATGAATGCCGATACAAACTGATTAAAGAAATAAAAGGATATTAATACTACCGGTAGAGTCAAAAGTCCTATTAATAATCCAATAAAAGGGAACAAAAACATGCTTTTTGAGATATTTTCTAAACCATCGCCCTTACTTAATTTTCCAATCGGTATTATTGTTAAAAATGATATAATTTCTAAGATGTTCTTAAATACCAAATAATATTGTCCACCAATTAAAATAGTTCAAAATTATAATAACAGGAATTAGAAAACTGATCATAAATATCAATGTCGCTATCTTGGTTATTTTTAAGGATGTTTTGCATTTTTGGCTAGTGAGTTGTTCTTTCATATCTCCTAACTTATAATGATCAATTTTCTCTAAACGAATATTTAATCCTCCAGCCATAATTGACATTGGTATACCTGCATTGAAACTTTCCGTATTTTTGTAGTCTCTTTTAAATATTTTTATTGCATTTTTCCAATCTTGCCCGCAAACCATGATGGAGGCAATCAAAAAAACTGATGATAGTCGTGCAGGTATGGCATTTAAGATGGTATCAAGTTTAGCTGACATCCATCCCAATTTATTATAGTAGTCATCCTTGTAAGCTATCATGGAATCTAATGTGTTTATGGTTCTATACATCATAGAACCTGGAATATTTAGAAACCCGTAATAGAATAGTGGCGAGAGTATACCATCGACAAAGCTTTCTGCTACACATTCGATACAAGCTGATAGAATTCGGGACTCTGATAGATTTCGTGTGTCTCTGCTGACAATTTTTGATAAATTTGTACGGGCTTTATTTAAATCGTTTTTGTCCAATTCCACTAGGATTTCTCTGATATGGTTATCCATAGCTCTTATTGAAAATGTTGTTTTTAAGATTGCCGACGATACTATGACAAAAAAAATTGTGCCTAACAAATAAAATGATTGCGTACTAACATAATAAACTACTACACCAACCATGACGGTTAATCCTGATGCTAGTATCGATCCCATCACCTTTTCAAAAGTTTCTTTTCCTTTTCCTTTTCCTTTTCTATATCGAGAAGCATTCTTTATTATCTTCGTAAAGAATTTTATGATTCTGCCAATCATTACGACAGGATGCATCCTATTTGGCGGTTCGCCTATGGTGATGTCTATTAGAGTTGCAATAAATAAGATTGATATGATTTCTATCACGGGTTCAAGTGGCATGTTTTGATTTTTTCATCCAATTATTTTTTTTAGGACATAATCCATATTGATTGATGATTCTACTTTTTCTGCAAACCTACTGATCTCTGCGTCTAAAGCTGACTGATCTGTCGCTTTTTGATTATCATCTATGTTGTCATTTTTGTAGATTGATCGAGCATATGTTTTCTTGTTTTCCTTCTGACTCTGTTTTATTTCATTGTTGCTATTATCTGTGTCCAGAGAGTCCTCTTTTGGTATATTGTGATCTATTTTAGGAATGATACCTAAAATTGGTTTTTCTATTTTTGATTCGACTTTTTTTATTGCGGGGAATAGTATTGCATTATCTCCACGAAATTTGTTAATTAGAATTCCTTTTACTAATCGTTGATGCGATGGTCTTAATAACATCATTGTTCCTAATATGCTGGCGAAACATCCTCCACGCTCAATATCTGAAACCAGGATTACTGGTGCATTTACTTTGGCTGCAAAAATCATATTGGCGATATCGTATTTTTGTATATTTATCTCAGCAGGTGAGCCTGCTCCTTCTAATATTATTATTTCGTATTTCTTTCTTAATTCTCTGAAAGCGTCTAAAGCTATTCTCAAACCTTTATTGAGAACAAAATCTGAATAGTAATCCTTGGCTTCCATGACCGACAAAAATTCACCGTTTGTATATATTCTGCTTTTGCTGTTACCTATGGGCTTTAATAATATTGGATTCATATTGCAGTCAGGAATTGCTCTACTTGCCATTGCCTGAATTGCTTGAGCATTTGCTATCACTTTATCTGTGTTTTTTATTTTATATGTAAATGAAGACATGTTTTGGGACTTGAATGGTGCAACTTTGAATCCTTTGTTGGTCAAAATTCTGCATAGTGCAGTAACGAGCATGCTTTTGCCAGCTCCCGAAGACGTCCCTTGAATCATTAAAAGTTTTGATTTCAAAATGCTTCTTCCAATGATTTTAAAAGGACATTATTCTCTTTTGGAGTCTTGATGGCTACTCTAATAAATTTGTCATTCATACCTGTGAAACTCTTGCAGTCTCTTACGAGGATTCTGTTCTTTATTAATAACTCGCTGGTCAGGTCTGTGGATGTTTTCTCATTTAGTATCTCAATCAAGTAAAAATTGACATCACTTGAGATTGCCCTTATTTTCCTGTTTTTTTCAAGTAATTTGAATACTCTTTTCTTTTCCGAAATGTTGTTTTTCCTTGCGGCTTTAATGTGAGATTTGTCTTTTAGCGCTTCTATGGCTGCTACCTGGGCTAATCCGTTTACGTTCCAGCTAATCAAATTGTTGTTTAATTTTTGAATATTCTCTTTGGTCGATAGCGCGTAACCTACTCTCAGACCTGCTAGGCCGAATGTTTTTGTAAGCGATCGTAATATCACCAAATTATTGGAATCTTTTATTAGATTAATAAAATAGTTATTGTCCTTTTCCTTTCTAATATCGGTAAATTCAATGTAGGATTCATCTAGGAGGATTGGGATCTTTTTGTCAATTTTTTCTATTACTTGTAATATTTCTTTTCTGAAAAACTTTCCTGTAGGGTTATTTGGATTGCATAAGAATACCGACCCTATTTCATTGTCTGGATTATTTGCTAGCTTTGTAATAGTATCTGAATCAATTTGAAAGTTATTGTCAGAAAGGGGTACATATACCAATTTTGATTTCATGCGTTTTGCAGCAAGTTCATATTCACAAAAGGTGGGTGTTGGGATCAGTGTTTTTTTTCGCGTAAAGGCAGCGGCGAAATAATGTATTAATTCTGTGGCACCATTTCCCGTTATTAAATTCTCATTTATGTCAAGGTCAAATTCACAATTAATATACTCTATTATCTTTTTTTTTACTTCAGTGCATTTTGGATCAGGATAGATATACGCTAGTTTGATGTTGGATCTTAATTTTTCAAAAACTTTCTTGGAAATTCCAAGAGGATTTATGTTCGAACTAAAATCTATTCTTATATTATTTTGACTATTTACAGAATAGATTCCACCATGATGACAATGTTGCAAAGTCGTATCAATCAGATGATTTCTTATCTTCTTTTTTAGTATAACAAGATCTTTTTCACTTATTGTATAATAATTTTAGTTTTTTTTACGCTTTAAAAACGATTATTAATTGTTTTATGTCTAACCCTTTCAATATGTTAAAAGTAGCGTTAATCGGTTCAACTGGCGCAGTTGGTCAAGAATTTGTGGTTGCACTTGACAAACATCCTTGGTTTAATTTAACTCATATTGTCTCTTCTGAAAGATCTGCTGGTAAAAAATATATCGATGCAATTAGAGATCCTCAGTCGGGTATACTTAAGTGGCATAATCGAGAACAAGTCCCAGAATACGTTAGAGATAAGATCGTATCTAAAATTGACGACATAAATCCAAAGGAGTTTGACTTGATTTTTACTGCTTTGGAATCTGATGACGCACAAATAATCGAACCAAAATTAGCTGCCCATGTTCCTGTTATTAGTACAGCTGCTGCTTTCAGATATGAAAACGATGTTCCAATTTTGATACCGGGAATTAATGATGAACATACTGATCTTTTAAAAAAACAGCAGGAGGAGCGTCAATGGAACGGCTTTATTGCACCATTGCCTAATTGTACTACTACTGGGCTCGCTATTACTCTAAAGCCATTGATTGAGAGCTTTGGAGTGAAAAGTGTCTTTATGACCTCAATGCAAGCATTGTCTGGAGCAGGTAGGTCTCCTGGTGTTATTGCTTTGGATATACTAGACAACGTCATTCCATACATTCCTAAAGAGGAAGAAAAAGTTCAAATAGAAACCAAAAAAATATTGGGCAGATATGATAGGGAGTCTAAAGAAATTTCTGTTAACGATGTAAAGGTCAGTTGCACCTGTACTAGGGTACCAGTGTCTGATGGTCATACCGAGGTAGTCTTTGTGGAGACAATTGAAAATGCAGACCCCTCGTCAGTTAAAAAGAAAATGATGGAATTTTCTGACAATGTGTCCATAAAGAATCTTCCTACTGCTCCACGAGATTATATTGTTGTCAATGATGATCCAACGAGACCTCAGCCACGAGTAGACAGAGAAATCAACGACGGTATGACTACAGTGGTTGGTAGATTGAGAAAGGATTCCGTTTTTGACAATGGTATAAAGTATGTTCTACTGACTCACAATGAAAAAATGGGTTCGGCGAAAGGAGCAGTATTACTAGCTGAGTTGTTCAAAACAAAAAAAATTATATAATTTTTTTTAAAAATAAACAAACTTTATAACAAAAATAAAAATTATACATTTATTAACCACGAAAAAATAGTATATTTTGAAAATTATGGGAAGAATTGACGATCTTGATCTCAAGATATTAAGCGAATTGTCAAAAGATGCAAGTATATCGGTTCCCAGGCTTTCAAAAAAAATCAACATTAATTCCTCTGTAGTTTATAGCAGAATCAAGCGACTTGTCAAGAGAGGTTTAATTAAGAAATTTACTATTGTTATAAATGATGAAGCATTAGGTTTTAATGTTAAAGCACTAACTGGAATTACCATGGATTCTAAATTGAGGGATAATGTACTTGGAGAACTTTTTAAAATTCCCGAGGTCAGAGAAGTAGCTGAAGTTACTGGAAGATTTGATGTGCTGGTAACCATGACTGCTCGTTCTCTAGATGAAATGCATCAAATCATATCTGAAAAAGTGGGAAGGATCGAAGGGGTACAGAAAACTGAAACATTTATTGAGATGAGGAAGACTTCACGAGAAATAATATCAAATTCTGTATCTAAATAAAAAAAATTCTCTCAAGATATAAATAACTATTTTATTTATAATATGGTGGTAGGTTAATAGACTCTTTGGTTTTAGAGATTAAGACAGTTGGTAACCAAGTTAAAAATTATTACGAGCTTACAAAACCAAAAATTTGGTATCTACTTGTTTTCACAGCTATAGGTGCTGCGGTTTCAGCATCCTGGTTATTTGATGTTCAGGTCAGTTGGATGACGTGGGCTTTATTGTTCTTTGCAATCGCTGCAGGCTCTGCAGCTGCGGATACTCTTACAGGATATAACGATAGAGATATTGACGCCATAATGGAAAGAACTAAAGGTCGTCCGATTCCCTCAGGAAGGATTTCGCCACGTAACGCTTTAATTTTTGGGCTTATTTTAGCAGGAATTTCTCTGGTTTGTTCTTGGTTCATAAACATATGGGCATTTGGGTTAATGGCATTTGGCTTGTTTGATAACATCATAGTATACAGCAAATGGCTAAAAAGAACTAGTCAATCTAATATTATATGGGGTGGATTTTCTGGTGGCGCCCCAGCACTCATTGGCTATATAGCAATAACTTTTCAACATGTAGAAATAGGCATTGTAATGGCTGGACTGGTATTTTTCTGGATTCCCACACACATCTGGAGTTTAGCCTTACACGTAAAAGAGGATTACAAAAAGGCCAATGTTCCAATGCTTCCTGTTGTATCAAGCGAATCTAAATCTGTGAGAATAATAGCACTAACAACTTTGATGATGGTTGTATTTAGTATACTGCCATTTTTCTTTAATCAATTTGGTTTGATATATCTTTTGACTGCTACCGTATTTGGAATTGTAATGATATTTTTGTCTGTGTGGTTATTGCTAAGACCAAGTGAAAAAACTTCTTGGTTAGTATTCAAATTTAGCAGTCCATATCTGGCAGCATTATTTATTGCTTTTATGGTAGATGCGTTCTTTCACTAGATTACTTTCTCTTTTTTTTCTACTCATGACTATTCAACTCTAATTTCTTTCTCATCCTTTTTGATATTCATCTAGTTTTTTCACCTTCAAGTCGAACTTTTCTTTAAATTTGGGGATATTGATAATGAACCTTTCATGCTTTCCCTCCCCTATTTGTTCTAAATTATCTTCTGTAGATACTTTAAATTGAACTCTTCTTCCATCAACACCTACAACTTCGGCTTTCAGAAGTAT
>JACDCB010000008.1 GCA_013694585.1 Candidatus Nitrosopumilus sp.
TAAGTATGAGTTAAGAGTTCATAGACGGGTAATTGACTTGGGCGCAGATGACCGGTCGATTAGGCAATTAATGCGCCTCAAGATCCCCGAAGATGTTTATATTGAGGTATCTTTAACTCAATAAAAAATTTATTTGTCTTATTCTATATCTTTTTTTTTAGCCAAGTTTCGGTAGCATTCTGAATCTCTTTTAAAACTTCATCAATTTGGTCCGGATTAGATTTCATCTTACCCCCTGCCGCGTATTCATGGCCACCTCCTTCAAGGAGTTCGTTTGCTATCTTATTGCACTCAATTACAGGATTGTTTCTTCGAATACTAATTTTACCTTCTTTATTAAAGAAGAATGCCACGTCTACAGCTGTTTTTTGGAATATTTCTTCCGAAAACAAACTAGTTTGAATATAGGATGAAACTGGTATAATTGCCATCTTCAGTCCACCTGATAACTCTTGTATTCTAATCATTTTTACCGAGTTTGATTTTGCTTCGTTCCGTAGGTTGACATAATTATTAAAGTCTGATTGCATCTCGGTATCCCACAATATTCCGTCAGAAACTCTCTTGACCAGACCAGTAATCTTTGAGTAGAAATTTGAAAGGGTCCTATAATAAACTATTAACTCGGGCAAGGGAGGTATGTCTTGATCTTTTAGAAGGTAATCTGACGTGTGTGCAATGCTTGCTAATCGCTTTGCCTTGTTATTACCGTAAAGAAGGTGCTCGTATATCAATTCAGAAGCGCACTTGTTTCCGCCTCTATCAAGTACTAAATGAAAAGTTTCAATCTTCTGAAAAAAGTTCAAAGCCTTCTCTGACCAAGGATGGTGATCAATCCAAAGAACGGACCATGAATTTGATTTTAGGAAACTAAATGTGTCCGAAATAGGTGAGATCAAATCATCATTGAGGCCTAGATCGGTGAAAATTACTAGACCATTTCCCTGTGTCGCGACGACTTCCTTATATACTAAATCTGAAATCCTCAAAAAATTATCCTTACCATATGAAGTAAATATTACTTTGGATTGAGGGTATCTCATGAGCGCAATTGCAGCAGAGAATACTCCGTCAACATCTGATTCATGAGAAACTATTATAGAGTTCAATCTGCTGCCAATTTGTGTGCTTATTCAATAATAACTATAACTATACAGCACATAAAAAAAGAATCTCCTATCTAAGATCCCATAAAGTCTCTTCATTTCTATAGCTTTCAGGATCTATTCTAAACCCTTTTGATACTTCATATGGTGTTTCAACAAGTTTAAGGTGATATTCCTTTTTCATCTTTCTAAATTGCGTCCCTAGCCACAACAAGAACTGCTGCTCCAAAATGTTTCCCTCTTCCTTAAGCATCTTTGGATGCACCTGTGATAAAGTAGTTATAAACTCCATTTCAAAATAAAGATCAAAGAAATCCCAACCCATGGTCTTTCCGACAGAGGAGCATTCGAACTTGGATTGATAATGACAGCCCCACTCCAGCTCACCCACTAATTCCATAATGTGTTCTCTTTCTTTTCTAAAGTCGAGACATGATCCTGAAATTAATACCATTGGTGGTTTTTCAGCATATTTTTTATGCATATTTGTACATGACACATTTACTATTTAAAATTTAGGAGATTTCAAAAACTTTAGATCTAGGTGAGGAATGAAAGATGGTTATATACCTTATCATTTGAAATTTGATACACTAATATTAGTTAATTTTTGACTTTACTTGGGGGAAATTGGAAGTACCTATTTCTGAATATGTGACATACTTTAATTATGAGGGAGAAAATGCCGATTTCTTGGTGAGGGAAATAAAGAAAGGCGTTTTCAAAGTCTTAATTCGTGAATATAATGACAATCATGATACCGAATTCATTGAAAAGGAATTTTTTGTAAAGAAAGATACTCTTGATGCACTTTTTGAAGAATATAATGTCATGAAAAAGCCTACTGGTACAGAAAAAATATTAGAACCCACCCACGAGATAGAATTATAGTATCAATTCGGTTTTCAAATCTTTACTCATCATCATAAAATATTTGATTTCAAATTAGTTATTAGTCAATTACGAAACTGAGCCTTGGCATTTCTGTCTTGAATACAAGATCCTGAAAACATGAAATCATATTTAGTAGATTAGGATGCAAGTTATGACCTACCATATAATTAATATAACCTAGATTTTTATAAAAAGTCACGAATGCGACGGTCGTCCAGTTTGGTCTAGGACATCAGATTGCCAATCTGGTAACCCGGGTTCAAATCCCGGCCGTCGCATTGTAACTTTTATTGTTAGTCTGTTAAATATTGTAAAACTCTTGTTAGTTTATAGAATTATTAATCGATGAGAAGAATAGACTATTAGGTATGCTACCTAGACTTGATTATATCAAACAGGCCAGACTAAAATTAGGGGTGACCCAGAAGAAGTTAGCGATATTATGCGGAATCAGTACATCTATGGTAAATCAAATCGAGTCAGGAAGATGTAAACCTAGTTATGATACTGCCAAGAGAATATTCGAAATATTGCTCTCTATGGAGAGCAATGCTTCTATAAAAGCTGGCGATATATGCAATAAAGAACTCATAACAATTCAAAGTGAAGAGTCTTTGAGTACCGCAATTCTAAAAATGCGTGACCACAGTATCAGTCAAATGCCGGTTTTCAATGGGACAAGATTGGTTGGCATATTGACTGAAGATGATCTAGCCAAAATAATGATAGAAAATACTGAAAAAGATATACACTTGGTAAAAATTGGTTCTGTGATGGAACCGCCACCCCCTCTTGTAGATGAATCGACCCCTGCAAAAGCGCTAGTATCCTTAGTAAGATTTGCTAAATGTGTATTAGTTAGTGAGAAAGGTAATGTAATTGGAATAATCACATTAACTGATACACTTAAGATTGTAGAACTATCCTAATCACATTCTACAACTTTTCCAAACCTACACAACAGTCAGCACACTTTAAACAATCGCTGCAAATACTCACGTGTGATTCTTTGGGAAGGGCGATTGAACAAAGCGCACATTTCTTATCGTTCAATACCTTCAGATAGTCTTATTACCTTATTAATCTTATTTTCAAATTCTCAAGTATACCAAAAATTAAATAAATTAATCCTGCTATTCTCTTGTGAGTAAAGGTGGATATTATTAATATTATAACATCTCTTGTTTCCTCTTACGGATATCTCGGAATATTCATAGCTGCATTTGCCGAAACGATATTTCCACCGATTCCAAGCGAGTTGATATTTCCGCTTGCAGGATTCGTAGGCTTTAAATCTAATTTTACATATTTAGAGACCTTTTTAATGGCTGCATCGGGAGCTGTGGGTGCGACAATCGGAGCCATTGTCATTTATTTAATATCTTTCAAAATAGGAAGGCTAGCCATAATCAAAATTGGTAAGTATGTATTTGTAAGCGAGAAAAAAATAGAAGCTGCAGAAAAATGGTTTGAAAAATATGGCATTTACGCTGTATTTTTAGGAAGAATGGCTCCTGGGGTTAGAGAATTAATTAGTGTTCCGGCAGGAATCGCTAGAATGCCTCTGGCAAAATTCGTTATTTTTACTTTTTTTGGATCTCTCATATGGAGTGTGATTTTGGTTTTTGCGGGTTACTTTTTGGGAAATTCCTGGGATAGCTTGTCAGAAACACTTTCTGAGTACTTTCCAATTATGTCTGTTATATTGTTGTTATCCATAGGCATAGTAATCTTATCTTATGTATACTATGGCAAGAGAAGGAATAGGATAAAAAACTAGGGTCCAGAACAAACTCTTTTTTCTTATTGAAGGTCCCTTAAATCTAAATTAAGTTAACTAATATCATTACTGGATTAACTAAACTGGGCTAATTACGCCAATAAACCTTGGGGTTTTTCTACCCTGTCATTTTTTGGGGATATAGGATTTACTGGAAAATTTAGAGTGGTCGAAAAATGTATTAATATTACGATAAAGAACTTCTCATATGGACAAGAAAATATTTGCTGATGTGAGTGAAAAAGAGATTACTCGTACCATAGCTTCTATGTTTTTTGAAACTATTCAAGAATACAGCGATTCTGATGTTATAATCTTAGGTGCAGGACCAGCAGGGTTATCAGCTGGGCGAGAAATAGCAAAAAACGGAATTAGAACCCTGATAATAGAACAAAATAATTATCTTGGAGGCGGCTACTGGGTCGGTGGATATATGATGAACCCAGTCACCGTGAGAGCGCCAGCCCAAAAAGTCTGGGATGAGTTAGGAGTTCCATATAGGAAAATCAATGATAATCTGTATGCAGCTTGGGGTCCTGATGCTTGCTCTAAATTAATATCCGCAACATGTGATTCTGGAGTTAGATTCTTACAATTAACTAAATTTGATGATCTTGTTTTGAAAAATAAAAAAGTATGTGGAGTAGTCATAAACTGGATGCCGGTATCAGCACTGCCTAGAAATATAACTTGTGTTGACCCAGTGGCCTTTGAAAGTAAGATTGTAATTGATGCTACAGGTCACGATTCTGTAGCAGTAAAACGATTGATGCAAAGAGGTCTGGTTGATTGGAAAGGTATGGATCCGATGTGGGTAGAAGGTGGGGAAGACGGAGTTGTCCATTCAACTGGGGAGGTTTACCCGGGATTAATTGCGGCTGGAATGTCAGTGACTGAAACCTATGGGTTACCGCGAATGGGACCAACTTTTGGATCAATGCTTTTATCGGGACGAAAAGCGGGCGAACTAGCGGTAGCCAAATTGAAAAACGTAACTGACTCTCCGAAAATCAAAGTCAAACTCAAGTAAGCACATACCGAGTTCACCTTATCTTTTTGAATTCCATTTTTAATTCTTTTAGTCATTATCATTAAAAAAACTAAAATTATATCAATTTTATAATTAAATGGATATATTGACAGCTAAGATAATAGACGGATTAGCGGTATCAAATCACATAAAAAATAGTCTAAAAAATGAAATTTCTGGACTAGTAACCCAAGGTATGATACCTTGTTTGGCCACAATACTTATTGGATCCGACCCACCATCATTGGTTTATATTAATAATAAACAAAAAGCTGCCAACTCGATAGGCATAAGAACTCTTGATTATCGATTTGATGCTGATATTTCACAGACTGAATTGATTCGATTAATTGAAAAGCTTAATCTAGATTCTACTGTTCATGGAATACTGATACAATTACCATTACCTGATCACCTGGATAAATATCATGTAATCAACATGGTGGATCCGAAGAAAGATGTTGATGGGTTAACATTTATCAATTCTGGTTTGTTACTTAACAATAAAACAAATCTAATTCCATGCACTCCACTCGGAATAATGGAACTATTCCGTTTTTATGAAATTCAATTGGACGGGGCCAATGTCTTGATTGTTAACAGGAGTAATTTGGTAGGTAAGCCTTTGGCGTCATTGTTATTGAGTAAAAATTCAACTGTTACTATTTCTCACTCTCGCACTAAGAATCTAAAGTTTTTCTCACAAAATGCAGACATAATTGTTACTGCTGTAGGTAATAGGGATTCATTTGTATTGACAGATGATATGGTTAAGAACGGCGCAACAATAATTGATGTCGGGACCAATAGAGTTGATGGCAAACTATGTGGAGATGTGGATTTTGAAAAGGTAAAAGAGAAAGCTAAATACATTACTCCGGTACCTGGTGGAGTTGGACCAATGACTATTTGCATGCTTTTGCGTAATACCGTCGAAGCTTCAAAGGTATACGCAAAGTAAAAAAATGGTACCTTCTAAAGAGGTCTTGAGAAAGAAATACCTCCTGATACGAAAAAACTTGCCTTCATATGATTGTTTTATTAAAAGTTGGTCTGCTCAACAAAGATTTCTCGGGTCAAGTTTCTTTACAGATAGCAAAGTTATCGGGCTGTATTATCCTATTTTAAACGAAGTCCAAACCTTTCAAATCATCTCTCAAGCCATTTTGAATTTAAAGACAGTATGTCTTCCCACAATCATAGACGAGCAAATTATTTTTTTCAGATATGATCCGACAAAGAGGCTTCGATTAGGCAAATACGGCATAATGGAACCTGAGGCAACTAGTGAAAATATGAACTCTTGTCTCGATACTGTGATAACACCGGGTATTGTGTTTGACATGATGGGTAACAGGATTGGGTATGGCAAAGGCTACTATGACAAATTCTTTAAATCTAATACCTCTCAAAACACGACTTTGGTAGGTCTCGGTTATGATTTCCAAATAATATTAGAAAAAATAACTTGCAATGCTCAGGATGTTAAAATGAATACCGTAATTTCAGATAAAAGGCTTTTACATTTGGGATAAGCCAACTATTATACTTCTAAGCCTTTTCTACCTATATCAGTTCTATAATGCTGCTGATTATCTCCCCAAGATATTTCTCGCACTTTTTCATAGGAATTATTCATGGCCTCATCAATTGACTTCCCTAAGGATGTTATTCCCAATACTCGTCCTCCAGAAGTGACAAGTTCATTGGCTTGATTGAGTTTTGTTCCAGAATGAAATATCATAAGATCATTGTCAGGTGACTCGCTCAAACCTTTTATTGCGTACCCTGTCTCGTACTTGTCGGGATATCCCTTAGATGTCATAATAACACATGTGGAAAACTCATCCTTCCACTCAAAAGGCCCCATAGAATCCAGTGACTGTTTTTCTGCTGCCTTTATGTATTCAAACAAATCAGATTGCATTCTCATCATAAGTGGTTGACACTCAGGATCACCCATCCTCGCATTAAATTCCAAAACAAAAGGCTTGCCCGTGTGTTTTTCAATCATAAGGCCAGCATATAGGAAACCACTAAATGGATTGCCTCCACCCTTCATTCCGTGGATAACGGGCTTGAATACTTTATCTGAAATGTAATTCAAGTCATTTTCTGTTATTTCAGGAACGGGCGAATAGCTACCCATACCTCCTGTATTAGGGCCCAAATCATCGTCAAAAATTCTCTTATGATCTCTGCAGGGGTCCATAATCACGAAAGATTCTCCGTCACAAATGGCCATAAGGGAAACCTCTTCTCCTATGATTTTCCTTTCAACAATAATTTTTTCGGAGGCCAGGCCGAATATTTTTTTGTTCAATAACTGATCAATTGCATCCATGGCTTCTGTTTTGTTGTTACTCACAAAAACTCCTTTACCTGCTGCTAGTCCATCAGCTTTTATTACTGCATTAAAGTCAATCCTCTCGACATAGTCGGTAGCTTTTCCCGCATTAGTAAATACTTTGAACTCGCTAGTTGGAATAGAATGACTATTCATAAATTGCTTTGAAAATTCCTTACTGGTTTCTAGTCTGGCAGCGCTTTTTGTGGGACCGAAAATGGGTAAGCCGTAAGAATTAAACACGTCGACTATGCCCAATGATAATGGTACTTCTGGTCCAACAATAGTAAATAATCTATTTTCTTTAGCATATTGTGCTAATTTGTCTATATCAGTAGGCAATATCTGAATATTCTCCGCAGTCCCGCCGTTGCCATTTGCATATATAACTTTTTTTACATTTTTATTTTGAGAAATCTTCCAACCCAAAGCATGTTCTCTGCCACCCGAACCTACGATTATTACATTCTCGTAATCATGCATAATCGATAGAATTCTTATCTAACATATATTTG
>JACDCB010000020.1 GCA_013694585.1 Candidatus Nitrosopumilus sp.
ATATCGATTCTAAACTGAAATATCTATTTGATTATAGCCCCCAGCACCGTTTGGGAATGGTTGTTCTAATTCAGAAGTTTGGACTTGGCCTGTTTTGTCTGTTGCTCTCACGATAATTTTATAATTCCCTTTATCTGCAGCTGTAAATCCACTTGTCCACAAAACCCATGTATATTGAGACAATGGATCTTTGACTATTGCAGTTTTCCAGGTAGTTCCTCCATCTACACTTACCTCAACTTTGGAAATCCCTCTATCACCTGCAAATGCTATTCCGGCAATAGGGATATTTTTACCATTCAGGAAGCTGCTATTAGGCACTAAATTCGGGAAATTATCATTTATGGGTTGATTGCCAGGAATAACGACAGATGAATAAATATTCTTGATACCATTATTTGTCCACCCTTTTCTTTGCCAAAAGCCTTCGTAAGTTTTATCTACCAATTCTATTTCTGTAATCCATTTTGGATTCATCATCCCATAGAATCCAGGCACTATTGCTCTAACAGGATATCCATGTTCGCTGGTCAAGGGCGAATTGTTCATGTCATACGCTAAAACGGTACTATCCATCATACCATTCTCTAATGGAATTCCTACGTCGTATCCATCTGAACATCTAAACACAATATATTTAACGCTAGACTGAACTCCAGCTTTAGAAAGGATGTCTCTAAGTCTCACTCCCTTCCATAAGGCGGTGCCTACAAGATTTCCACCTATTTTATTGCTGATACATGTCAAGGTTGCAAATTCTTCAACTGAATTCATACTCCTGATTTCTGCATAGTTAATTACAACAGGATTATCCACTAGCCCTTTGATAGTGAGATTCCAGTCATTAGCATTGATAGTGGGTACTACGGTGTTTATATCTATCCTATAAAATAGATAGGTTGGAGTAACCTCAGCATCTACTATTGGAGTAAGGATAGGATTTTCAAAACCAGGGGGTTTTGATTTTGATTGTAAAAATTGCTGGATTGATTGGTCAAGGGCACGGGGCTGTTGTTGCTGTTGTTCTGACCCAGATATCAAACGGTTAAATCCAAAATATACTAATGGAATGGCGATAACTGAAATTATTAAAGCACGGATCATGTCTCTCTTGCTATAGTCGATATCGGCAGTTTTGCTACTTTTATTGATAACACCATCAACATTAGAACGAGTTTCAACCAGATCAATTTTCTTATTCTTATTACCAAACAAGAATGCAAAGATCAATCCATAAACAGCACTTGGTAATAAAAATAATACAAATGATTTGACAGGAATAGATATGGATTGCCCCGGCGTTGCACTAAGCACCAAAAAAATAATTGTGAGTACAATCAAAATTATATAAGAAATGAATGTAGATAGAATAGATTTAATTGCAAATTTAGGTGACTTCATTTTCATAAACAATTTTCCTAAAATGATGCCTATTATGCCATAAAGTAAAACGTTGACCACGATTGCACCTATTATTGTAGAATATTTAGCTAACGGACCTAGTGTTAACACGGCCTGTGATTCGATTTCTCCAGATGTAATTGAGATTAACCCCTGAGAAGCAATTTCAGGAATAAATAACCCATTAATAGTTAATTTTAAGAAAATTGATAGGGATAAACTCGCTACTCCGGCAGCAAGACCAAAAAGGAAAAATACAATATAATTATTGCCCCTTATTCCTAGGACCACAACATAATCAAAAGACATAAGAGATTTAAGGTTTTTTCCAAATTCAATGAACAGACATTCCTAGTACACTGACATGCAACTTGATTCAAACAGTTACCTCATCAATCTCAAGCCTCGACACATGTGATATGACTTAATCTTAATCTTAGTTTTATATAGATAATTTATTCTAATTGTAAATAATGGGTATGATTGATGTCGGTGACAAACCAGAGTCCCTTAGAACTGCTGTTGCTCAAGCACTTTTATCTTTTGATAACAAAATTATGAGCATAATAAAGGATGGAAATTCCCCAAAGGGGAATATTTTTGAAATAGCAAAAGTGTCAGGTACTCTAGGAGCTAAAAAAACTTCAGATCTGATTCCATACTGTCATCCTATTCCAATTGATGATGTAAAGGTGGATGTTACTATCGAAACAGGTTATGTTAGGATTCTTGTCAAAGTAAAAAGCATTTGGAAAACAGGGGTCGAGATGGAAGCGTTAACTGGAGCAACTATCGCTGCATTATCCGTATACGACATACTAAAACCTTTGGACGTATCCCTATCAATCGATAACATCAAATTGTTAGAAAAGCACGGAGGGATTGGAGATTTTAAGGAAAAAAATGATAAAAAACTCGAAGCGGCTGTTATTACAATTAGTGACTCTAGAAAGAAAGATCAAGATGAATCGGGTAAACTAATAATCAATGCCCTTACCAAAAACGGATTTAATATTGCTGCTTACAAGGTAATACCGGACGACATTAAAATAATTGAGAAAGAATTGATACATTCTTCTGACGCACTCAAAGTAAATATTGTTATAACTACTGGAGGAACAGGAGTGGGTCCCCGTGACGTCACTCCAGAAGCAACAAAAAGAATCTTAGAGAAGGAAGTATCAGGCATAACAGAGAACCTTAGAAACTACGGACAAAGTAGGACCCCCCTATCTATGCTCTCACGTGGAGTTTCAGGAATTAGAGGAAATACATTAATTGTGAACATGCCAGGCAGCACCAATGCAGTTTCTCAATCTATCAATGCGTTATTTCCAGGGGTAATGCATATTTTTAAAATGATCGTAGGACAAGGTCATCACAAATAGCACAGTGAAATATCCACAGATGATTTATCCCATAAATTGGATGTCGTTAACATAGGAGTAACCGGGTAAAATATTTACTTGTACTATGTCCCCTTTAAAGAGATTTGTTACGTTCTCAGGAACAATTACATAAGCATTAGTATCTACTATCAATGAAATACTCTGGGTTTCTCCTATTATTGGTTTTGCATAAAACTTGTCTTTCAATTTTATTAGGTTGACATATACTATTTTTCTAAAATCATAAAATTTCTTACGACAAGTCCAATCTTCAACCATGATGGCAGAAATAGTAAAAACATTAATTGTAGTTTGTCCCGAAAATAGAGAAATCAATGGTCTTGCAAATACAAAAAATGCATTCAAGGTGCCTTGAATTGGTCCCGGCATTATTAGTATCGGTTTTTTATTGACGGCGGCAAGCCCTGTTACTCTACCTCGATCCAGTTTTATTTTATGAGCTATAGTCCTAGATGAAGCCATCGAATCAATGGTTGATTTTACAATATCTTGCTTACCAGCCGATGTTCCACCAATCGTTATGATTAAATCCGTAGTCTTTAAGGCATGATTCATTTTTCTTTTGAGGATATCCACATCATCTGGTGTAACACCCATATCGATTGATATGCCCCCTAATTCACTTACTAAAGAAGAAATAATATGACCATTGGTATTGACTACTTTTTTTTCTTTGTTTCCCTTGTTTTTTTCAATATCGTCAGTAAGTTCGTTACCCGTAGGTATAATGGAAACCAATGGTTTCTTAAAAACCGAAATTTTGCTGATGCCCAGAGATGCCAGAAGACCCATGTGTTGGACTCGTATTGCTTGTTCTTTACATAACACCTTTTTTCCTTTCTTAATATCCGATCCAGCTGAATATACGAAACTTCCTTTTTCTATGGGTTTAACAATCTCCACTAGATCGTTATTGATTATTTTTATGTTTTCTATTGGTATGACTGCATCGGATTTTAAAGGCATGTATCCACCAGTTTGAATTCTATATGCTTCTCCTTTTTTCAGAATATAGTGTGGTAAGTTCCCTAGGGTTGATTCATAATGCGAAATCTTTAAAAGAACAGGATTTTTCTTTGATGCAATAGTAACATCGGTAGATCTGATTGCATATCCATCCATGTGAGATGAGTTATGAATAGGTATATTTTCTTGTGCAATGACGTCATCTTTTAGGATCCTTCCGAGTGATTCAAAAACAGCAACAAGTTCTACCCTCTTAGGAACCGTTATGTTTTCTAAAAGAATTTTGAATGCAATATCTACGGTAAAATATAGATCAGAGTTTTTTTTCATATCTTAATTCATTCATTTAAGATTGAGAGCGATATTAAATTTGTTTAATATTATGCAGGACACATATTCCAAATTTTCAGTTTCAGAATTTAAACCAAATATGTATTCCTAATTTGTCTTGATTGATTTCCCATCTACCCATTTTTCATTGCCTTTTGAAAGAATTTCTTTTTTCCAAATTGGCACCTCTTGTTTAATTTTTGCTAGAATGTATTTGCAGGCCCTAAACGCATCGTCGCTATGAGGAGTTGAAAGTGCTATTATTACACTATTGTTGCCCAAGGCTAATTCACCTATTCTGTGAACTATTCTAATTTTTTTGATGCCATACTTTTCCATAGCCATTTTTTCAATGTGTTTTATCTTATTTTCGGCCATCTTTGCATAAGATTCATAATACATTCTTTGTACTTTTCCATTTATTCCAAAGTTTCTTACCGAACCTACAAAAATTACAGTTGCTCCAGAATGACCTTCAATGTCCACCATCGAATTTATAACATCATTTACATCAATTTCTGATTCCGTTATTCTTTGTGATGATGAGGATGGCCCAAGGGTGTCGTTATTATTCCCAGACTTAAGAGGTTTATTACTGGAATTAGTTTCCAATTTATCGGTCTCTTCTTGTAAATCTCTACTACTCAATCAAACCTACCCTCCAGAAATTGGTGGTAGAAGTGCTACTTCATCATCGTTTTTTAGAATTGGGTTTGAGTTTGAATTGACAAAGTGGTAATTGACAGAAATTTTTACGTTTTTTATATTTTTTATATTCGGATACCGGGTTAGTATAATTGATACAAGATCCTTTATCGAAGTATTTGTAGACAACTCCATTATTTCCTGTTTTTTTCTAGTTGTTTCGTGTATTTGGGCAAAATAAAGGACGGTGACACGAATCTTGGGCAGCAACTGGGATGTCATACATACATCTACTATTTAAAATGATAAGAACTATACGGATTGTCTGTGATCTTGATTTTGTGCACTAGACCCCACTTCAAATAAATTATACTACTAAAACAGTATTTTAGCCGGAAACATTATTTTGATTTTCTAAATATCATTTTACAACATGTTTTGAATAGCAAATTGTAAAGCAATATACATAATCACTCGATAGATTGATAATAATATTCACTAGGTTGTTTGAATAGTTAAAAAGATATTCGTATCATAAAATGCATTATAAGTAAAAATAGGAGAATCCAAGCAACTAAAAAAGGTAGAGAAATAAAATTCAAATTAAAAGCTTATCAATTTCCTTCTCGATCTCTTTTAAGATAAAATCTAGGTCTTTTTTTAGATTATTTAGTTCTTCTATTGTAAGATTACTTAATTCTACACCTTTATAATAAAACCTCTGGGACCCAATTATAGAATCGGGTAAATCTATTTTGAAAAGAAGTCTTTCTTTTGTATCATTGGATGGTTTT
>JACDCB010000033.1 GCA_013694585.1 Candidatus Nitrosopumilus sp.
GCTATCACTTCCACCGCTATCACTTCCACCGCTATCACTTCCACCGCTATCACTTCCACCGCTACCATCTTGTCCATTGCTACTACTGCTATCGTCTTTCGAACCTTCTTCATTGTTATTGTTATCATTTTGTTTTTCCAATATCTTGTCCATTTCCTGGATTGTTAGGTTATCTTCCTCATTGTCATCTTGCCAGTCTATGGAGTCGTATTTCTTGTCAAACCGTGGATCTTGAGGTTTATCCTGTGTTTGTGGATACTTGTAGGTTGTTGTGACTGTAACATCTACATAATATTTGATCTTCTTTTTGTCATCTCCACCATTGTCATCTTTGCCATTTTGTTCCGTAATGGCTCCAGATACTCCATCAAAGACATAGGTTTGATTGGGAGCCAGGTAATAGTTTGCAATCAATCCGTTGTCAAGTTCCATGCTAAAGTTTTTGGTGTTTGCAGGCAGATCAAACTCATCTATTGCATCTTCATATGAAATTGATGATTTAACATCATCTAAATCATATCCAGATGCTAAATTTACTGTAATCGTTGAGAGGAATATTACAGTGCTAACTATTGCTATGAATGTTATGAAAAAAATCATTAATGTCAGTTTTATCACTTTTTATCATTTACTTTTTTGGTCCTATTATATATTACTCAATATACTTTAATTAGTATATTAATTTCAGCATTTTTTAAGTAGTTTGATCATCCTACCCAAGTTATAAATATATCTAGACCTGATTGGAAAATACCTCAACATTTTTTATTTCGACATTCTAAGTTAAAATATTTTAAATCTAGTTAGAAAAATTTGATGCTGATTATCGAGCTGTAGCCATCCAAAGCATTAGAAATTATTTCACAAACAGCAATTTAATTTTTCTATCACAATAATTTTAGTAATTCTATAAATTCACTTCTTCAACCTATGATAGAAAAAGAATAAGAAAATGATGATATACCAAAAAGACAATTTAATTTTAATATAAATGGTAACATCCATACTTGAACTTCAAATAAAAATGAATGTCAATTTTAATTCCTTTAAACAATTTTTAGATATATAAGGTGATTGAAATATGACCTTGATAAACTGCTTTAGAATATAGAAAGCGAAATATCAAATCAATGAAAATTTTTATAAATGAATATATATCTGAGGCATCAAGACAGAGCCGATTTTTTGATATTAAAATGATGGGCTTAATAATTTTGTACCTTTAGTTTTATATTTAATTGTAAAAAACGATATTAAATATAATAGGAACTCAGACTAAACAACAAAATTTAACAAAATCGAAAGTATAACTCGAGCATACTGGATCGATATCCATGCCCTTCTTACTGATGTAAAATATTCAGGTCTAATATTCCATTTTAATTAACGAATTTGTATAGAGGAAACATAGACTGAAACGGTTTATTCTCTACTATTACAAATGGGTGTAAAAAAATGAATGTGATCATAAAATACTAAATTAGTTGCACTTAATGGTAACAATAAATCTAAACTAGAAGAAGTCGTCCGGAACCGGACGCCTAAAACATCACACCTTAAATATAAGTCTACGAAGGAAATATAGTCAGTTTACTTTACATAAGAACATTTAAATTAAATTCATACAATGTTGTTGAATATTGGGTTCTATTCACTAAAGTTACGCGTTCATAATTTTATAAACTTTCAAATAGTTATTAACTGGTCTTATAATTTTAGGAACATAATGATCTATTTGTATAAATTCCATAGATTCCGGATTATATACTAATTTAACTGGACTGTTTCAGGATTGAAGAGGTAGTTCTATACTAGGGTACTAATAACTTGAACATATTTTGAATTTAATCTTTAAAGATAAATATTTTATCATATAGCATAATTAGCAACGTCTCGGATTCTAATAAAACATTTATTTAGTTTTTTTAATCAATCGTATAATCTAATTATAAGGACAATATATCATGTATACCATCTATCTTTTGGGTTGCTATAACCACTGATTGAACTAATTGGATACTTGTCACTGGGTTAAATGAGCTCACATGATGTACATGTTTAATGTATATCTTGAAATATGGTCATGAAAAAACAATAACAAGGAATTTTACGAATATAAGAAAATTATACATATGACGATTTTGATTAGGGGGTAGTGAAATCTAAAATTATAGTTTCTTTAGGGTTTTTCATCATTTTTTTACTGGTATTGCCATTATTAGTTATACTCAGTACATTGGCTCAAGGTGATATTTTAACAGATTCGGATGCTACAACCTATTATTCAAACCCTACTAATTATGCTGATAAAAGTGTAAACTTTACAGGAAAAGTCCTGAACTTGCTTTGCTCGCAATCCCGATTTCTTTAGCGGAATCAATTTAATTTAATTTAATTATGAAACAAATCCAGCCTTCGTCCATAGATTTTCAAATATTGCCGTATAACTATCAACAGTCGGTTGACTGTTAGAATAAGTTGCCATTCCTACCAACTCCTCAAAACTTCCATTCATATCACTATCTTTGATTTCTACTGTCAACGAATATGAAGAATCCACAATAAAGGTATTGACTTTTGTATGAAATAACGATTTCATTGCGGAACGAAAATCTATAGAATAGTTATTTTCTAATGTACCATTTTTATACTCTATTTCAAGTTCTTTTGATATGGCAATAATCTCATCTTTCTTTTCAATGTTTACTAATATTTTAACATCCACCCCATGTTCTGATGCTAAATTTCTTATAATTTCTAATAAGCCAATTTGTGACAGTATTTGAAATGCTTTAAAGGAGGCAAACAGTATCTGAAGATCATCTGTTACCGACTTTAGAACATTAATTATAAGGTTTATTATGTCGGTGGGATCTCGTATCGTATCTATGAATTCCCGCTTTAACCCTTGCTCTATTTCCTTGATTCTTTGTTTTGCTGGAATGGCCTTGTCCCATAAAAGGTTGAATATTTGCTGTTGTTGTTGGGCTATGACCTTAACAGTACTTATAATTAGCTCTCCTGGTAAGGTTCTTTCTTCTTTTGTAACATTAGCAGATGCAACATAATATTTTCTATCGTGTATTCCAAACGCTCCTTTAATTCCGTCCAAATGACGAACTTGAGATATTCTCATTAATTCTTTGCAATAAGGGAGATTTTCCTTAGTTATGTCAGTAATCCACCGTAGTTTAACTCCCTTCTTTATCAGGTCGTTGATTCCATTCCAGATAGGTAGCGCATCAATGGTTACAGCAGCCCCTTTATCATCACAACAAGTGTCCATACATTCCATTATTTGTGAAAAGTGCTGCAAAGCTGTGTTGACCATCTCTACTGGATTATACAATACTATCGTCTTTTCGGCTATGGCATCGGGATTAGAATCTGATGATGGCAATATTGGATCGTATTAACAATATTAAATAAACATTTACAGAAGTATATAACAAGAATGTTATATATTAAAAAATAATGAGACAAATTCTGTTTTACAATATTCTGAATGTTCCAATAATAAATATTGTAAATTCATTCTACCCCTAATGAGGAATAATATTTATTTTTTTTCACTAAATTACTAATTAAATAAAATGATACTATGACAAATACTTTTATTTGATCTTTGATTCTAGAAAGCTAACAAGACTTTTTAGCGTCCCTTCTAATACTATCATTTTCTTTCCGTTGAAATTCTTATTTACATATTTTATGTCCAGTAATATTCCTATGTCTTCTGACGATGTTACAAACTGTTATACGTAATTATCTTTTCGTATAATGATGTTGAATACCGTAATGGTTTTGTTTCTCATAATATTTTAAAGGCTCCAGCCAAATCAACAAAACTTCAGAAGTAATATCTTGGAATTATTTATATTATTATAGCATTATAATCACGTGATTAAATGCGCTCTCTTAATATTTCTGGGAATTCTCACTATAGCATTGTCTTTTCATACCGGCACGTTAGTTCTAGTAGCAGCACAATCGTCAATAGAAAATTCCTCAAATCTAACTTATCCAAACAACCCAACTTTAACAATAGGTGAAATGCTTAATGGAACAAACATGCAAGAAGGAAATAATTCTAATGAGTCAGACAATAATTTGCCGTCTCCCATGTAAATATTATGACGAGTTAATTTAGCAATGTCATCTAACTAACGCGAATGGTTAACATAACCAGATTAGTACGGATGTCGGAGTAGATAAGGATCCTTTCATCCTTTAGTAAAATAGTTGTTATTTCAGCATTATTTATTAAATGCAGTTTTCAATTTTTTTAATCCATGAATTAAAAGGTGACAAAGATTAAATGAATCAGGAACCTATTAACAAAGACATAGACCCAATTTATCTAAAGGTAGCTATTATAGAATCAATCTTATTAGCATGTATAAAGGGGTCATCATTCTCGGAAATTGAATCATGTGTTGCGAGAGTTATTTCAAAGTCGGAAGTAATTTTGAGAGAATACATACATCACTTGGTAAATAATTCGTTCATATCCTACAATCGAGCCAGGAAAATATATTTAATTGAAGCTGCTGGCTGGGACCTATTATACATAATTTATTCGCAGCGTGAGAGTTCAATCTCAGATTATGCGGATCTTGTTATTAAGATTGAAGCAAACAATGATGGTTAGGATTTAGACTATCAAGATAAACGAACAAGATCTACTTAGTCAAGAAGATGAACTGGTTTGGTGGGACGAGTATGAAATTTAGTACTAGCCTGTTTTTGATCTACCTTAAATTTTCACTACCATGGAGATAAAGGAAAAATTATTTTAAAAATGCATTACATGAGGTCATATTGATATGTTTTCCATATACACCAAAAATTTTATAATCTCATTTTGTTGTCAATACGATATTAAATAATGTATAAACTGATATATGTAATATTGATACTTTCAACAGGTCTAGCCAGTTTTTCATTTATTGGATTTGCTGATTTAGCTCATATTACCGGAGCCTCAAGGTATGATAATAATACTAACGCCACTTCCGCTCACCAACCCACCACCGATAATAAAACAGAAGCAATGTTTCAACGTGGTAATATTGCAATGGGCTTTGAGCAAGAGAAAATAACTCATAAATTTATACCTACAGAAACTGGAGGTGCGATTATCATAATGCCTATAAATGCTAGTGATTCAAACACACTAAATCAAATTAGAGAACATATTATGGATATCCAAAATGACTTCTCAAAGGGCAATTTTACAAAGCCTTTCTTCATTCATGCTGAACAAGTACCTGGAACAAAAACAATGAATGAAAAAAAAGATTTGATCGAATATGATATCAGACAGATTAACAATGGTTCCGTATTATTAATGATTACAAAGGATAAAGAAGTAATCAATGCAATTAGAGATTTTATGGAATATCAAGGTTCAGAACACATGATGCATTAATTATTGATAATCAGATCCTTACATATGATATCTTTTATAACAGTATTGTAAACGATAAATAAGGAGTGAAGGAACTTTTCACAACTTTTAATTTCATTAGATTTTCTATCATTTATCTAAAGATATATTGTTACTAAAATAAGATACGATTCTGTTGGACGGGTATGAAATTATATAAGATAGTCAACAATCTTTAAAAGTTTCTGGATTTTCAATTATTTCTCATAAATACTTGTTAGATTACACTAGCCAAAAGAATGCAAATCAAAAACAGAACTAATACATCACTAATTCAAATATACGATTTTCAATTCGGAGTGATGATCTAACATGCGTAACACTAGAGCAGAGCATATATAATAAAAAGAGAGTAAATCTATTATCTATAAAAAATTTCGAAAATAATATCATGCTCACATCCCAGGCTTGATATCCTTGTCCTTTACATTTTGCTTTGAGTGTGTATTTGTAGATGGTGGAACTTTAGATTCAAATTTTTCATTCTTTATTTGTTCCTCCTTCAAAGAGGTAATTTTGTTTTTACTGTAACCTGAGTATGATTCTGCCACTGAATTTTGATTTCTTTGTCTTAATTCTTCGCTAACATATTCTCTGAGTTGTCTAGAGTAAATGAAGTTATCAATTGGAGGATTTTCTGCCAATTTATTAGTAATTGAATCAGAGATATCTTTAGCAATTAAAAAAGGAGTTCCAGCTCTGCTAATTCCTGTTAAAAGTTTCTCAGTACTAAATCTTTCTGTATTACCACTTCGTTTTTCGACCATCAATTCTGATAAGGATGAATTTGAATTTTGGTTCATAGTGATATATCATGTTCAATTTAGTATAAAACACACACTATAATGAATTCATCCAGAAATCATTGATTATGCTTCTGCTAAACTAATTCGATAGAAAAAGACATTACAATACTACAAATAATATAACTTGGGTTGTATACAACCGCGTGTCCTATGAGTTGATCCTAAATAGTAGTGTCAAAAAATCTACTACATTTAACTTGTCACTAATTAAATAAAATCAAATTCCAATCTTAAGATAACAGTTCTCTAATATCTATTTCTTTCAAAAAAAAAGATTTAGTTTCATGGTATTAAAATATATATTTTATTTAGATGCATTTCTCAAAAATAGTTATCATGCGTATAAGTAGCAACTTAATGCGGTGTTAACTGCTAAATAAAAATGTTAAACAAATGATTTACTGCAAAGAAAATGCTATCTCGTTTTGAATTATATAGACACAACTTGGATATCTCAGAATTTTAATGAAACATCATAGGAATCCAAGTTCGTCATTTACTATTACTTTTAGAGATATATTTAGACATTGGATGGCTTCGCATCTTACAAAGTAGCGGTTTGAATCCTTCTTTTTTTTGAATATATATGAAATATTTCTATGCCCTCACGCCACGAGATATCAAAAAAATCTCTTCCAAAACCAGGTAAGGAATCCTGACCGAAATGCCACATATTAACAATCCATGTCATATGCGATGGAACTATACAAGTAACTTTCTTTTCATGAATATTCTTGGGAGCTTTATTATTATAATCCTCTACCAATTGCTGTAGTCTATCTTCCACCCTGGTTAATGCATTTGATAAATGTATTATTCCAATGTAATTGAGCGGTATAGGATAGTCTGAACAGGCTATCATTACAGTAACTTTGTCAGTATTATGAACAGTTATCTTAAGTGTAATGTCATGGAGTGTAATATCATTCAATGTAATATTTTTATTATCTTTCTCATCTATTTTCTTGATTAAATCACTATTGGTAGATAGCAATATCGACCTTAAACCCTCACACGTAAATATCAATCTTATATCATGTACTGCAGGATTATCTAATTCTAGTATCTTGAATACTTTAAGAATCAGTTTTTGTTTATATGTTAAATTGATTGCACCTGTTGTATAGCTGAGTGTAATACGTTTCTCAACTATGGTTCCTGCAAGAGTATATAGTGCTAATGACGTTCTATCCACGAGTTTAATTTTTCCTTCTTTATGTAAAGTACTAAAAATGTTTCTAATCGATGGATGTTTGTAGGTATACTTATAGCCATTTAATTCAAAGGAAAGAAAATCAAGAAAAGAAAAAGAACTTTTCTTCTCTACATTGATGATATTTGACATCCGTTCTAAGAATATATCCTTAGCGTTCATTTCTCATCTTCAGAATTATCAATGACACTACCATGTCCTCTATTAGATAAATGGTCTTCAAATTCAATCAGACCATTTAATTCCAAATCATTCCTACATGTCTCACATAACCATCCACATTTATTTATATACATTATCCTCAAATAGTAAATTCCTTTACCGTGACAATTTTTTCCGGCACATATATTATATGGAATGACTTTCTTACTAGTGATGTTAGAAGAAAAGCGTTGATTATTGTCTATAGTCACTCTTTCTCTCTCCTAATTCCTCGGTACCTGTTGACCCTGAGCATCGAAACTAGTGTCAATTGGTATCAAAATATTATTTTGTTTAAGCCCACTCTCGATTAGTCTCAATATATATCTACTTCTACTAATATCACCTCGCTTATTATCAATTAAATTGATAAGTTCCACCCTCAGTGAAACTCCAATTGGAATATTTTTATCTAACAATTTTATTAATATTATTTATAGTATCATATAATATAAACATTATTATGAGCAGTAACAATGTTATGTACGATTTAAACCCAGGTACGCATCATAATGATCCTGAAATAAAGAGGTCTTCTCAGATATTAATCTAATTATTCAGAGATAGAGACAAATATTTTTAATAAATGATATTTACAATGGTAAATAAGTAGCTAAAACATTTTAACTGGTTGAACTATTTTATCGTGTGATCTAACTTGTATTAATATGAAATAAAAGATCATTTAAATGATATCACAGTCTGTCAATACATCAAAGTTTCCCAAGATCGATTTTTGATAGTAAGTACTGGAATTTATTTTCCATCTCTGTTTTTAGATCCTTAATATCTTGGTTGTATTTTTGCTCCAAGGTGCCGATTCTGTTTTCTTCTGATTTTTTTATCTCTTCATATGCTGAAGGTTTCAAAGGATAACTGCATTTAGAACAATATTTGTTCTCATGAGCATTGACAAAGTTACATCTGGAACAATTAAGGTTCAACGACTTGGGATTTTCATAATCTTGTGTAATTATTCCGTTTTGTTCAAGTATTTTATTTTTGAGATCATTGCCCATCCTTCTCTTAATATATCTGGATCCTTGCTTTGAATTCATTGACCACCTTACTTTTTTCTTTAATGCATACTCAGGAAGATAATCAGAGTCAGCTGTTATTGCAGAATGCCTAATACAATAAGGATTCCATTTCTTTGTTTTCAAAAGGTAATCTAATCTTTGTCTTTCTTCTTCATCTGTTATCTCTCCTTTTTCTATTAGTCGAATTATCCTTCTTTTGAGTTGTTCCATCATGTTCCAAAGAGTCTTTGGATTTATTGGGGATCCATTACGTAAATTGCATATTAATCTAGCATCAGACTCATTTTTGAAAGGATGTTCATTAAGCCAGTCTCTAACATAAGGAAAAGAAAAGGTTAACAAGAAAGGACCGGATCCTGTTTTGGCTTGATGTGGGATTTCACCTTCACCGTATTCTTTTTTGAGTCGAATGTGTTTTATTTTTAAAAGGGTGATTTCATGGGGGCGAGCATCAAGATCCCACATCAAAGAAATGATAGCTTTATTTCTTGAAAGTGACTCATATTTTATAATAGCCAGTAATTCATTCCGTTCCCATATTTCAGTTTCTGAATAAGGGCTGAGTCGTTTAGTTTGTTTCTGTTTTATTTTGATAAAATCCGGCGTAAACCAATCTTCATTTGTACTTCCATCATAACTGGATAAGAAATTTGAAGATGGGTTTTATGATAGTTATGCAGCCATCTAAAAAAGAGTTTCAACCTATTAAGATAATGATTCCAAGTTGTAATCCATCTTTTCTCGGGATCTATCAACCCATCTTTAATTTTGATATTTAAGAATGTAATAATATGCTCTTTCTTGTCTACATCATATAATTTCGTCTCATTCAAATAACTCACATATTCGATTATAACCTTCAAATTATTGATTATATGATTTTCAGATGATCCTTTATCTTGAATATAATTATAAAAATCAATAATCACAGTAGCATTTTCTTTACTATTTAGTAAATCAATCTTTTTTAAAAGAGTAGAAATCTTAATAGACATAACCTTTTCAACACTCCCAATTTGCAAACACAATATAACTAGTATCTAAAACACAAGAAATCCTTGCAAATTTGAAATATATATCATGGTACATTAATTTCTTTTCCTTCACTTTATACTTGGCATAACAAGTATATGAATTCCCATACTTTATGCGGTCACCGGGATTTGAATTCCCGCTATGTCTTTATTAAAAGACAAAGTCCCGGGTTACGGGCTTTCTCCATATGAAATTATATATGGAAGGCCAGTGTCCTAACCAAACTAGACGATGACCGCAACACAATTTCTTTATTTTATTCTGATATTAAACTTTTCCAATATGGTTATCTTTGGGTAAAGAAAAGTTAATATTGATAATTTCTTACTTCCTTTTGTTAGAAAAAATATAGTTTAAGAGTGTGTCTATTGCTTTGTTGGTTAATTTATGCTTATAATAGTTGGATCCTTTTTTTGGTTCCTCAGTTAGTTTATCTTTTTGTATAACGTCATATGGCCTATGATCGAGTGCACCCTCAAAATGAACTTTGAATTTCTTGAGTTTTGAAACCACAATTGAATCAAAAACTTCTTTTTGCCAAACCGACCCGATAAAATAAATGGTTGGGGGGTTAGTAAGACTAGTTATTTTAGAGAGAACGTTATTGATGACAGCGTCAATAGTTTTAGAATTATTATCATTTTCTATGTATTGCTCAGAAATACCGCCGTCTATCAACTGATCGGTTATGACTCGGGTATGTTCACTTTTTGATATCAAGATTATAGAGGTATTAAACTTGTCAGGTTTAGATTTCATTATGATATTGAATGTTTGGATGCATAATGCAATTCTTCCAATAATAAAATCGGGAAGTAAGTCACGGACAGTTTTATTGGCCGATTCATCGTCTATTTGACCATTTGGGAGGCCATCCCTATTAAAATTACAATATAATAATATCAGATTACCATAAGTAAAAGCATTATCAGACAATTTGATAATATGGTATATACTTAACAAATTTATAGATAACGAAAATCAAAAATATGAGATTAAGTTGATCTTTATTTTACCAACTGGTATTTAGATCGATACCCCCTCGGATTTATCATCATATCATCATAATTAAAGGAGGATGAATTTCCTATAATAATTGTAGTTATCATGCCCATCATGTCAGGATATTCTAACATTTTTTCTAAATTAGTGACAACAATTGACTGACTGTCTCTAAATGCACCTTTTACTATCGCAACTGGAGTTTCGGGATTCCGGTATTTTAGAAAAATATCTCTTGCATCCTTAAGTTGGTGAATTCGCTTTTTACTCGATGGATTATACACAACAGTAACGAAATCTCCCAGAGCAGCAGCTTCAACGCGTTTTACGATAATCTCCCACGGTACCAAGAGGTCACTCATGCTCACAACTGCAAAATCGGTCATCAGAGGGGATCCAATAAGTGCACTGCATGAATTCAAAGATGAGACTCCAGGTACACATTCAACTTCAATCCCTTTGTTTTTTTTCCATCCTTTTTCAGCGAGGATTTCATATATCAAACCTACCATTCCATATATTCCGGGATCCCCTGATGAAACTAGCGATACGATATTCCCCTTTTCAGCAAAATCTATGGCCTGGTTAGCCCGATCTACTTCCTGAGTCATAGGATATCTGTAAACTTCTTTACCGTTAATAAGATCCTCTACCAATGACACATAGGTATCATAGCCCACTATGATTTGACTTTCTTCAATTACCTGTTTAGCGCGGAAGGTCATATGATCATGATGGCCTGGCCCAACCCCTACAACGTATAATTTTCCTGAACTCATTACAAGATAGTAATTATCTATATTCATTTATTTACTTTCTTTTCTTCAAATTAATCGTGGATATAGTTGAATCATATGGAGATTCGTTGGAAAATTTAGATGATGTCAATTTGAACGAATGAAATAATTAATTTCTCATACTCTAATATGTCAATTAAAATGCTATGATAATAAAATAAATCAAGATGGCTTGCCTAAATTAAACTCTTTATATAATGACCTAACTGCTTTTTCACAATCATCATCTCTTACAACGAATGCAAGATTCAATTCCGAAGAACCCTGTGCTATCATTATCACATTAACATCTTCTTTTGCTATGGAGGAAAAAACTCTGCCTGCAATTCCCTTGATTCCACGCATCCCTGAACCCACTACGGTAACTATCGAAACATCCTCTAAGACATTTAGGTGTTTTATAACTTTTCCCAATAATTTCAACTCCAGGGATGTTATAGCCTTGCCCAAATCATCCTTTCTCAATACCATAGAAATACTTGATTCAGAGGGACCTTGAGATATCATCATTATATTTACTTTATTCTTTGCCAATGTATCAAAAATGTTTGCAGCCGTTCCGGGTGATCCCACCATTCCACCACCACTAACGTCTATTAATGCAGTATTTCTTATTGCGATTATCGATTTAATGATATTATTAGAAATTCTCAAATTTTGGGTTATTGTAGTCCCAGGGTGAGATAAATTAAATGCATTTCTTATTTTCAGAGGGATATTGGAATCCATTACTGGCTCCAATGCTCTTGGATGAATATATTTTGCTCCGAATAGGACCATCTCAGCGGCCTCACTATAAGATATTTCATCAAGTACCTGTGCGTCTTTTACGATCAAAGGCTCTGCAGTTAATAATCCATCCACATCACTCCATAAATATACCTCGTCTGCATTAATGCAGGAAGCTATTATCGTGGCAGTATAATCAGAACCACTCCGACCTAAGGTTGTAATATACCCATGTTGGTCTGCTGCTATGTACCCAGTAATGACCGGAATTTTTCCTTCTAGAATCAATGGGATCAGTTTAGCATTTACTCTGAACTTTGTGGTATTCATCAAAGGTCTTGCTTCACCAAATTTAGAATCCGTAACAATACCAATCTCTTTTCCAGTAAGAAAATCAGAATCCAAGTTGTTATTTCGTAACGAATAACTTACGATTGGAGCTGCCAAGCGTTCTCCAAATGATAACATATGGTCCAAAGACCTTGGAGTAATTTCAGAAATTAAAACCAATCCCTCTAAAATAGCTTGGAATTCTTTTAAAACATCCAAGATTACGTTCTTGGCTTCTGCTTGCAATTTCGGATCGGTTATCGTATTATCAATTAAATCGACATGAAGACTAGTCATTTCATCTATGAATGTCTTTATTGCACTCCTTTTTCCCTTCATTATCAGTTCAGAAAGCATGATAATTTTATCTGTTACACCAGAGATAGCTGATATTACACAAACAATTTCATTATCTTTTCCTTCCAAGTTTTTAAAAGAATTTACAATATTCACAAGAGTCTTTATTTTTGACGATGAGTCTAAGACCGACCCTCCGAACTTCATTATTATTCTCATATCAACTAATTACATTTTTTATTAACTAATGGGATTAATAGAGTATTCTGAAGACAAAATTAAAAATACATTTGTCTCCGCTAATAGTCAGTGAGGACATGAAATATAGTTACAGTCGAGACAATTTCGTTCTAACCTAATCCTGGACTCGTGGTGCTAGATAAAAATGAATCCGACCTATGTTGGCGATTCTAAATTCAAGACGTATTGGCATCTTTGTAGAATATTCAATCGCAGCTGATACACCAACAGAGCTCACCGATTTTACAATTTTCAATAGATAGTCAAGACTGTAAGTTGCCTTTGATTCTTCTTTCACATTGATCTCTTCCAATCCTTCGCTGTTTGGTTCCATCGTAACAACAGCTTCCCCAGTATCACTTTTGCCTACAAACTCGATCCTATCAGGATAGGATTCAATTTCAACGTATTCTGATACGACCTCTATATCAGACAGGATCTTATCAAAAGAAGATAAAGAAAGCACGAGTTTAGAATTAAAGGATAGTTTTGGTAACGGTGTAGATACAGTTGTACTTTCTATAAGCCGCATTTTGTATTCTCTTTTGTAACTACCCATCGTTTTTATCCTCAAGACATCTTCATCAATAATAGATACCTCCAATTCGTCTTTCTTGTCTGTTCGTTTTATCAATTTTGAAAATTCAGAAATCCGGACTCCAAATTTTAACTCAGAATCGCATTTATAGCTTTCAAATGCAGTGTTGGGCCAAAAAATATCAATTAATGCTACATGAGACGGATCCATTCCTCTGAATGAAATTCCCTCTGAAGTTGCCTCAAATGTGGCTTCATCTACGAGAGTAGATATAGCTGAATTAACAACCTTCCATTCTTCTGGGGACTTTGTTTTCGCTACAAACATCAAATTAATCAACTAAAACAACAGTCATCTATAAATTCCAATTGCATATCAAAAAAATTAATTTTAAGAATAATTTCTCCAAGTATGACTGCATTTTGTACATCGATAGAATTGAGTGGTGGCTTCATCAGCTGACCTTGTCTGCAACATCCACCAGAAGGCCACATTATTGAGACACTTTGGGCATTCCATATTGGTTGTAGGCAGTGCCTCAATAGGCTTTTCAGAGTCCATTATCTTTAAAGGATCATCAGAATAGTCATAATTAGAAACAGTTTGGATCACACTTGCATGGTTAGTCGTACTATTTGTCTCGCTTGCCACTATATGTCCACACTTTAGGCATGTTAGGACTTTTTCCTCTTGCCTATTCCTTAAACGTGCATCGCATTTTGGACAAAACTTCATTTACTAGTTATCACCGCATTCAATTTCCTATCGTGAGCTTCAACATACCTGCAAGATCGTTTGTAAATTTAATAGCTGACTCTACGGATTCGCCCACTGCCTTGTATGGTTCGTTCTTAGTGGTTAGTATCTTTAACATATATTCTTTGACTAGCGGATGCTTTAATACAACACCTGCAAATCTATTATCAGCATTCTTTTGTAGTTCATGTTGAATTATATATAAAACAGATATATCTATATCGTGTATTTTAAATTCTAATTCTTTGTCCCTAGCATGTGTAACCTCAGCATGCATATATAAAAGACAACTACATATTGAGGATATAAATGATACCTTCTCAGTATCTAAATTGGACGAAAATGAAAGTCGAATCAGTGCTTTAACCTTGAGAGGAGCACAAGAAAGGCCAATGAATGAGAAATTGTTTGTATTGACCTTAAGTTTTTCTATTGATGGATTTATCCGACAGGTATTAACACAAAAGAATTGGGAGAAAGCTTATAATAAACACGATAATTCACTGAGACTCACTATCAAACTAGATATCAAGAATAACGGAAAAATTATTGAATCAATAAAATTAATAAGAAAAGCTATTTTTTTCTGGACCAGAAATCCAAAAATTGATCATAGGATTTGGATTATGATAGTTACAGATGATACCCCATTTTATCCATTGGAGGAGGAAGAAGCTAGGCAGTTGTTGTTTAATTTTAACAAGGATATAGAAATAAAACCTGATGCGCTAAGAAAAGGTAAGAACGACATTACAGTATTGGTAGAATTGTCATGGGGTAAGCATGAATTCATAGAGAAGAACAATGTGAAAAAAGAATCGAACATCCAACAAATAGACAATAACTAGAATTATTAAGTAAAATAATTTAATTTAAATATAACCTATAATTGCCATCTATTATGGCTAAATTTGATGGTATCAAAGGACAAGAACTCCTAGATGTTGAAGAGAAAGACAATGAATTGACATTAATTTTCAAGGACAATAGGTTCTTATTTGTGAAAACGGAAAACGGAAAATTGATAAGTGATTCGGTACCAGAATGATATGCAAGTTAACTTATCATATGCTTCATGGCTTGAATTGCAATAATATTAAATTATTTCAATTAGAATTTTCTCATCATTTAAATGAATTTTGTAGATTTTAAGATCATCAGAATGCCTCCATTGTTCGTTTTGTTCAATCCAGGTTTCATCTTTTTTCCATGACTTCATGTTTTCTAGTTTTCCTGTAAAAATATTATACTCGTATCCGTGCATGTAACAAACCACACTATCTCCATGAAAGCTTCCTTTGGATAGAGACGCACCCTTATGTGGGCATATATTGTTAAAAGCATATAGCCGATTGTTTCTTTTTCCAATCAAAATCTCTTCTTTTTCTATAGTGATTTTCTTAAAGGAATTTTCTTTTAATTCGTTCAGTTTCAAACCGGTATCAAAAATCACGAATACAATTGAAAAAATCCTCTTTATAAATTGATCAAAGTGTTGTACATCGATAAAATAAAAAAATTAAAGTATTGGTTTTGTCATGATTATTGATTCTGTCATTTGTTTATACAGTATCAGAAAGCGTCGTCCTTTATCAGTCATCTTATAAATTTGAGCCCCATTATCATAAATGAGTAAGTCGTTTTTCATAAGGTTAGATAAGTATTCTTTCATTTGGAGAAACGAAAGATATACCTTGTACATGATTTTAGCCTGTATCGCACCATTGTCTCCTACTGTTTCAAGTATCATTGCTATAATTTCTAGGCGGCTTCTATTTTTCATTTTATCTAAATGATTAAGAAATTTAAAAAATAAAAACGGAGCAATACTAAGACCAATAGGTATCTTTTAGTGATTTTTTAGCTTTGATGGTATTGAAATTATAATATAGATGATACTATCATTCAAACAAGCAGTTTAATATTAAAAAGATGGCAATTGAGAATTTAACTAGGAGAATGAACGTAAATCTACTAGGAAAAAATTAACTATTCTTACATATAACCTAATCTTTAATCCTCATAATAAATAGAGAAAATAATTTATTAAACCCGATATGAAACTTCATTAGTTAGTAAGTACAGAGTTAAGAATGAGCATTTGTAGTAAAGACATACATTCCACATTTGTAATTGTGTCATAGATATAGTTTAATACAACATTTCATACCAAACTAAACTCCGATACTTTGAGGACCTTTAATACTTAATCAATACCACAGAGCAAAGATAAATAAAATATTTCAGTAACAAAACATGTATTGTTTAAGCGGATCGCAGATACAAGAACAGAAGATAATATAGGAAATACCATTTTATTAAGAGGCTGGATTCATAGACTACGAAAGCAGAAAGAAAAAACCTTCATAATATTAAGAGATGATAGAGGAGACATTATCCAAGCTATATGTCCTTCTAAATTATGCGAGGATTTGACGATCGAATCTTCCATAGAGATACAAGGAAAATTGGAAAAAGATCCAAGAGCAGTTGAAGGTGGATTTGAGGTAAAAGTGGACAAGATATCAATTTTCAATATAGCCGATGTGGACTATCCCATAGGGGAATATCAGAGTGACGAAATCCTACTTGATTTTAGGCATTTATCACTAAGGACAAGAAAAATGATAAATGTTGGAAAATTAAGAAATTCTTTATTAAAATACTCCAGAGAATGGTTTGATAAAGACAATTGGATGGAAGTAACTCCACCAATACTCGTTCAGAGTTCTGTAGAGGGAGGATCCACACTATTTGAGGTAAAATACTTTAATGAAAAAGCATACTTGTCCCAAAGTTCTCAACTGTATCTCGAGTCAATGATTTACTGCTTAGGTCCCGTATGGACCATCAGCCCCTCTTTTAGAGCAGAAAAGTCAAGAACCATAAGGCACCTAGCAGAATTCACCCATTTAGAAGCAGAAGCACCGTGGATAGATATGAACGATCTTATTACCATTCAAGAGAAAGTAATCTTCAGCATCATAACTCAGATCAGGGAACACAATAAGAAGGAACTAGAATTTTTGAATACGGCTGCAATAAAAAAACTAGATGAAATTTCAATTCCATTTGAAAAAATAACTTATGACAGAGCAATAGATATCTTGAGATCAATAGAATGCAGAATCCGAGATAATGATGGTAAAGAAAGGCTCATTGAATGGGGAGACGATCTAAATCTCGAATCAGAAAGAGAACTAACAAAGGATAGGTCTAATCCGATATTTGTAACGAATTATCCTTTGAGCATAAAACCCTTTTATGTTAAACAAGATCCGCTGAATGAGAAGACAGGATTGGCTGTAGACCTTTTGGCTCCTCAAGGATATGGCGAGATTTCAGGTGGTGGGATAAGAGAAGACAATCTTGAAAAATTAAAAAACAGGATGAGAGAGACAAATCTAAATCCAAATGATTATTCATGGTATTTGGATCTTAGAAAATACGGGTCGGTACCACATGGAGGATTTGGTCTAGGCTTGGAAAGACTGCTGAGATGGATTTTAGATTATGACGACATCAAAAACGTAACATTATTCCCTAGAACAATGACCAGGATCTTACCATGAAGACGGATATACGATCATAAATTCTCTCCTCTTTCCTCCATTATGGAGTAAATATTGGAATTATAGTTAGACAATTTTTTGAGGGCAGTAATCCTTTCGATTCTTGAAATGTCAGCACCTTCAATTGAAGATTGTAGGAATTTGATGGAGTCATCATAACTTTTCTGTCAACAAAATAGGGAACACCATCCTTTCCTCCATGGGCAAAAGAATATTTCGTAGGATCTTTCCACGAAGATTTGTCCCAAAAATTAACTCTGCTATAAGAGTTAAAGCTCTAACCGTAGATGGACCAACACCTTTGATAGAGAGGAATTCTTCGTAATTCGATGGGGGCATGTCATATAATTTACGTATATTCGCCCAATCAACATGTTTTGGCATGGAGTAGTGAGCAATTGTATTCATTACTGTGTTTGGCTAAATCAAATCGAAGCAATTTGGAGTTAGATGTAGACCGTTCAAACCATTGTTCGATCGTACTATCCTTTCTTTTAGACAATAATTGATTAACAGATGAAAAAAGATCCCGACAATTTTGATTGTCTTTTAGTATATCAACAACTACTTTTTGACTTTCCATTGAATTTATAGAGGTCATATCCAATACATTATTACCATAAATAACATCACCGAAAATCCTGAATGCGGTTCAGTCACAAGACTACCCTTTCTAACGTTCTTGGAAAACCATTGATAACGTCTGGCAGTTTTATTATCTCTATTCATTCCTTGCTGTATGATTAACCAGTTTCCATCGCTATCAAATGCAATATTATGATGATATAAAAAATAATTATCCTGAATAGCAGAATTATCAACTTTAGCACTCATTTTGCTCGCGTAAAGTAAATTATTTAATTGATTTTCAGAGAGATTAAACTCATTATTGCACTTTGATGTTATTTCAGTTTGAGTTTTCCTTGCTTAGTTTCCTTTTCCTCCTGCAATCACTATTCCATGAGATTCTGGAGAGAGAGACTGTTTTAATACCCCATTACAACTGTTGTAACCCCAGACGAATGCCAATCAAACCCCAGAACACACCCAAAAGCTTGAAACCAGAGAGGGTCAGATCGCCTTTTCAAAAATTCAGAGGTGCCATATTCATTTATTAGAACCTTAGAAATGGTTCCAGACAAATTAATCATTCTTCTTATAAGTAATTTGGAGGATTACCTGAATGAAGTGGTAAAGTAATGCTACTGTAATTTACCAATATAGTAACTCAAGTTAATTGATATAATTATCTTAGCAAAAAATAGAATATCAGTTAATTGGATAAAATAATATTATATTGTGCCATTAATAAAACAAAGATGCATCTTACGCGTGAAGAGGAAAAAGGATTATCCGGAGAATATGGCGAGGCTACTTCTACTGCCTATAGGATATTAGTCGCAATAGGAGAAGCAACAGATGCAGAAAAGCTTGTACCCATCAAATGGGCACATGTTTCAGGAGTTAACTATAATACGATCGGAGATAGTGGATTAGAGTTCTTAAAAGAAATTAGCAAAGACGGGAAAGTAAAGGTAAATACATCACTTAATCCAATGGGTTTTGATAGAGAAAATCTACCGGAATTATCGCCTGAATTTATCGAAAAACAGTTTGAAATAGCAAGGGCCTATGAAAAGATTGGAGTCATACCAACCTTTTCATGTATTCCGTACGAAATTTTACCTATACCACAAGAAGGTGCCCAAGTAAGCTTTGCTGAAAGCAGTGCGGCTGTATTGGCTAATTCACACTTAAATATAATTACAAATAAAGAAAGCGCTTTAAGTGCATTAGCCAGCGCATTAACCGGAAAATCCCCTTATTCAGATTTAAGGATTGATGAAAACAGAACACCAATGGTTGAAGTAGTTAACGAGATGGATTTAGAGAATGAACTTGATTATGGACTATTAGGATATTTTACGGGAAAGACGATTCAAAAGAGTTGTACTGGAATTTGCAATATCTCCGAAAATACAGATATGTGGAATTTGAAGTCACTTGCCGCAGGTATAGGAACCTCTGGTTCCTGCGGAATGTTTCAACCTAAAAAACCATCTAAATTCATAGAAAAAGTAAATTATGGAAAAAGGGAAATGAATGAGACTAGAGATGAATTGAATACCTCAGAGGATGGTCAATTAATTACTTTTGGAAGCCCCCAGCTTGGAATTGAAGAGATGAGCAAAATTCAAACATTAATGGAGGGAAAGAAATTCACTAAACCCTGTAAGATCTTTTGTCCAAAATCAGTATTTTGCAAGGCTAAACAATATGGAATCATCGACTCATTACAGAGATCAGGAGTAGAATTTGTTTCTGACGCGTGTACCTGCTTAACACCTCTTATAAATAAGAAAAATTACGATAGCATAATTACCAACAGCGTCAAGGCATCTTATTATATGAAAACATCAAATAAGGTTTCAGTATCTTTAAAGAGTCTTAAATCAATAATTAAAGGATATACGGTTTAAACTAGTTTGGAATTACTTTTAATGTAATAGAGTTGAGATTTGATCTGGAAATAAAATGTAAAAAGATAGTTGGAGGTCGTGCCAAAGGCAAATTATTGTTGTCAAAAAAACCCATAAATTTTCTTGGAATGGTAAATACCAAATCAGGAGAAATAACAAGCAGTAACAACGGTTTTGAAAAACAAAATTTAAAGGGAAAAATCCTCGTTTTCCCTAATTCAATAGGGAGTAGCGTAGGAGCATATACGATTTATTCTCTAAAGAGTAACAATGTAGCGCCTAATGGCATAATTTGTACTAACATTGTGGACATAACTACTGCTTCAGGTTGTGCGATTTCAAATATACCATTAGCTTTTATTGACAACCAGAGCTGTGGTGATTTAGTCAATTGTATTAAAATTTTAGGTAATGACAAGGAAAGCGAAATTATACTAGATACAGAAGAAGAGAAAATTATCATCGATTAGAGAAAATCTATATAATCTATACTTTTCAACTAATGTGTCTCGGCATATGGCTTTCGATGGGCGAACGGACCATTTTTGAATGGAATGAAGATAAAAGTCCATATGTCGAGACGAGAGATAAATACTCTTTAATCTGAAAAATTAAGATTACATCAAATATCTAAAGTGATGAATACTAGTCTAGCAAGGCTCAAAACATATAACTCAAACTGCGTAGCATATCCTTCATTGAATGACTATTCAGTTTTCAGAATAATCATGCTATCACAATGTAGACTGATTGACAATCCAAAACATTTTAGTATAAATCTTTACAAGTTATAATATTGGTCAAATTTTGTCCTGAATGTGGAGGTAGCTTGAATTTTGATACAATTACAAAGAACTTTATTTGTAGGGGTTGTGGTCTCTATGCTCCTAGAGAGAAATTCGAGGAATTGCATGAGAAGATAAATACTGTAGATCGGAAGAATAAAAGCGACGATTATCTAGATTGGTGGCAATCTTCCAAAAAAGATAAGAAGAACGATCATTAGTTCTTTAGTTTTTTTTTATTCATATCCAACATTAAAACGGTTTTGCAGACGGAACAAATTTCGTCGGCTGAGATTCCACCACAATTTAGACAAGCATTTTTGATTTGTTTACCATTACTAGAATTTTTTATTATTTTAGACAGTTTGTTCATAGAGTTGAAACAATTGTATTTTATGCCCGGGTGGATTTTTTCTAAATCATTAAAAAATACTCGAAAGTCGCTACGAATGCTTTCGTTCATATAAGGACATTCATCTGCCTGAAATTCAATACCCATGTGGAAGGCGTAAAACACTATTTCATTTTCATATAACTCTACAAGTGGTTTAATTTTCTTTAATCCATTTTGGTATTCTATTGGTCGAGGATACATCCAACCAATTCTCCCAACATCACCCGAAAACAAATTTATCATAAATGTTTGAAGGTGATCATCTAAATTATGCGCAGTTGCAATAATGTCTGATTGCACTGAAAGAGCTGCAACATCTAATGCCCGTCTCCTAAATGTCCCACAAATCGAACATGAGCTAACCGTTTTTGACGGCCTTTTTACAATCGCTTCATCCATACTCGAACCAAACAATTCTTTATAGCTGAAAATCTTAAAAGGCACTCCTAATTTATTGCAAAAATTTTTCACTATGGTGAGAGATTCATCACGGTAGCCCTCAATCCCTTCATCGATTGTAATTGCAATAATATCATTATTGTTATTTTTTGAAACTTTTTTTAAGATATAAAGAAGGACAAGACTATCCTTACCGCCGGATACCCCTACTGCGATCCGTTGACCATAATTAATCATTGAATATTTTGAAATGGTGCGCAAAGTTTTCTTTTCAATTGAATGTGTGAAACAAGATTTACAAAGAACTTCACCAGAGTACAGCCGGTTAAACACCACGGGTTGTTTATTACATTTATTGCAAGTAGGCACCAAAACGCTAAGTACAGCATACTAACAAACAAGTTAAAAGTGTTAAAGTCAAACAATAATCATCTAGTTTCAAATACGTGTAAGTTTAATTATTTAGATTTACTCTTATATGGTAATAATATTTATCAATTGTCCTTTTATAATATTCGCTAAAAAAATCATCGATGGTCAGCTAGGTATCTAAGTTTTAAGGTCGAATATTTGAAATTGACTATATAATGGTCACAATTTCCTTATCAATTAATGCTTGCCATGATCTTGATTCAGAGAGTACTAACCATTAGATGAATGGTGTAAAAACTTGAATGATTTCACTTAATATGTGATCATTCTTAAAAAACCGGCGGATCTTTTTCCAATAAATTGGAAAAACCCATACTGTGTGAATCCCGTTATATAAAGCCAAGGCTTAAAAGAATATTTCAAAATAATATGACTCTGCATGATTAATATCATAAATACCAAGCATTTTGTTTGATAATCTTCAGACAAAAAATATTAATAATTTTGGGTCAATCTGTTGAATGAAAGTAGTCCGTAAAAACTTGTCCTAGTGAAAGCGAAGGACCGTGTAATAAATTTATTTATTATTGCAAAAATCAATTAAAAAAAAATAAAAACTAAACAAAAAGGTTACAAAAAAAGGTTTTATTTATTTCGGTAAAAAGACCTAATAAACGCGTTCCATGCATTAAAGGAGTTTGTGATATAGTCGGTATATGCGTCTAATGCTTTGTTATATAGCTTTACATTTTCACGAGTAGTATCAATTGCATCAAAATTAAACTGATTACCGGCGGTGATTGCTTTTACAAAGTTATCTACATTTTCATTGGTCTTATTAAATAGCTGTTGATAAGTTTCATTAGGTTGTGCTTGAGACACGTTTACAAATTCCCTTATCAATCCTTTTTGATGAGCAATGGTTTTATTGATAACATCTTTTGAAGATTGAATTACTTCAAGTTGAAAATCAGAAACTGATTGTAGAAATCGTGGTTGAATTTTAACATACTCATCGATTGATTTTATCATATTTTCTTTAATAGTATCGAGTGTTTTTTCTGCTGATTGTTCTGTGAGGTTGATATAAGAATTTACGTTTTTTTCTATGTTGTTAGAGACGTTTGTATTAGCTGTATTAACTTCTTTACTCATAGGTTATAGATAAACAATAGTGACTTATAAACTTTACCAAAATTACCCATTTATTTCCAGTAAAAACCGCTAAATGGTTAAAAGGTTAAAATAAAAAAATTAGGCTTTGGTTCCGCAGTTTCCGCAGAACTTTTGTCCGTCGCCTACTTGGGTACCACAGTTTGTGCAGAATTTGCCACTGGTAGAAGTACCATCAGCTCCTACAACCAATGTTTTCTTCTTCCTAGTACTTCCGCCTGCAATAAAGAATGCAGCAGCAACTCCACCAATAATTACAGTTATTATAATTATCATCAATACTGTGTTATCCAAATTGGTTCCAAACATAGCAGTACCAGAACCATATGCACCTTGCTGTTGAGCATTAGTAAGTTTCTCTTTAGCCAAGGTAAGTTGTTCTTCCAAAGTTGCGGAACCCGGTTGACCGCTATATTGAGCATATGCAATATTTAATACTGGTAATAATAGTATAGAACCCATTACCAATGAAAAAGCCGCTACCATTGAGTATGCCTTGTTCATATTAGAAATTACTCAGATAGGAATTATATAACTTTTATGTTAAAGAATAATGATAACATTTAAGATATGTAAATTTTCATATTAAGACAGAGAAAAATGGCGCGAACTCATGCCCATACACATGGAAAATCACATTCAATTAGACCAACTTCTAAAAATGCACCCTCTTGGGCCATTGATAGTCAAGAGATTATAAAAAAAATTGTAGAGTTTGGGAAGGATGGAATGACCGCTAGTGAAATTGGTTTAAGATTAAGAGATGAATTTGCAGTCCCGTTAGTTAAACCAATTATTGGAAAAACCATTACTCAAATTATGGAGGAAAATGATATCCAGAGATCAATGCCTGAAGATCTAGAAAGGCTTGTTCGCAAGGCCTTGGGATTACAAAAGCATTTGAATGTCCACAACAGTGATAAAAGAAATGTCAGGTCGTTGGAGTTGATAGAATCTAAAATACATAGGCTATCCAGATATTATAAAAAAACAGGTAAAGTTACTCAATCTTGGAAATACGCAGCAGTAATCGCTAAATTACAGTAGAGAATGCGATATACTGATCGTGATCATATATTAAATACAGCAAGTCAAAAATTATTAAATCAAATAGAACACCAAAAAGATATCTTTATTCTTTCTAATTCAACTGTAGATGGCTTAGTGGGTAGTGCTATCTTACTAAGCGCCATTCATAATTCAAACGGAAATACAACAATTAGATGTTTTAATTCATTAAAAATTGAAGACTTTAAAATAGAATTGACGGCTGTGATTGATGAAAAACACGATTTTTATGTTTTCGTAGATTTTGATTCAAACTTCTTTGATCTTATAACCAGCCTCATTCAAGAAAGCAATTATTTATTCGTTAATTCAGATTCACGCAATTTAGATCAAATTTTACAAAAAGATAAAACCGTAACCTTTGTGAATCCGTGGATATGGCAAAGGGATAATGACAAAGAAAATAGGTACACTTCATCCAGTTTGACATATCTAATAGCCAAAAACTTTGATAGAAAGATAATTCGTAGTTCTTTCTTACCGATCGTTGCTGCATTTTCTAAGAACATTGATTTTAACAATAATGATCAGATTGAACTCAAAGAAATTTTACAATCTGCACTGGACCTCAACTTAATCGAGAGAAAAAAGGGACTTAATTTTGGAGTAATTGAAACTACACCTATTGTAGACGCGATAGAAAATAATACAGCCCACTTTATCAAAGGGGTTACATGGAACAAAGAAAATTCATTTAAAATAATAGAAAAGTCAGGCGTTGAATTTACAGATAATAATAGAATAAGAACGTTGAATGAGCTTGAGGATGAAGACTTCAACAAAATATTCAATGCCATCGAAAAGTACATAGAAGAAAACTACCATCATAAAAACAAAAGCGATGACAACATCAAAGAGATGAAAAAAAGAAATCGAGATTTATTGTTCGGTTATAACTACATCTTGACAAATGAGGAAGCAAGCAGTATTTTAAAAAATATCGGTTCATTCTCTAAAGCTCTAGACTTATGCGTGAGAAATCAAACTTTTGGACTCGGATTATCGATTTGCCTCGGTGATAGAAATGACACAATGATGCAAGTAACGAACCAAATTATAGATCATGATAATTTGATAAAAAGTGTAAGCAACCAGATTTTTGATGAAAAATGGAGATTCTATGATGACAAGGAAACCATTTACATTAACGGGGAGGGAATCCTAGATGAAAAAAATATTGATCTTTTCACCTCAATTCTCGAAAAATCGGTTTCATTTGCAGATAGATTGATTTGTCTTAGAATCCTGTCAGCAGAGAGTGATGAAGAATACAAATATACCTTAATAAAGCCAAAGTTAGCAAAGGTAGACTTTGTTAAAATAAAGAAAAAGATTTATGACCTTGCCGAAATCCATGACGATTTGAATAATAACGATAATAATAACTCCAGTTCAACAAGTGTTATAGTAGATATGATCAATAAGATAGAAATCAGAGTTCCCATAATTAATTTAGAAGTCTTTTTATCGAATATTAAAAAAATAGTTTTGGATGCAAAAAGATCCTGATATTTGTATTGATACAAAAATAGTGATAGAGTGTAAAGAAGAAAAGGAGGTACAGACCATTTTTAAAACTCTAAATCCGGATAATAAAGAATTTCCCGAGGGACTAGAAATGGAAGTACAAACAAACAGAACACAGTTTTTGTTGAAAGTTGGATTCAGAGATAATAATGGAAGGAAAAATAATATTAACACGCTTATAAACACAATTGAAGAGATCATGGAACATATTGCAATTATCAAAGATGTGACTAAAATTGATTGATCCAAAGATCATAAAAGAAAATCAGGAATTAGTAAAAGAAATGCTATCTAACAGAAATATGGATTTTCCCCTGGACATACTTTTTAATGCAGACAAACTAAGACGGGATTTGATAGTTGAATTACAACGTGTAAAGCATCAGAAAAATACATTGTCTCAGGAGATAGCAACAAGAAAGAAGAGAAATGAAGATGCTTCCATAAAAATCGATGAAATGGGTAAGATTGGTACGGATATAAAAAGTTTAGAAGAAGAAAGCAAAAGAAATGAAGAATTATTCTCGAAATATATCCGTAGCTTACCAAATTTCTTTCATGAAACTGTACCGCCAGGCAAAGATGAAAATGATAATAAAATAGCAAGAGAATACCATGGTAGGCTAAATTTATTAAAAAAACCTACCGAAGAAGGAATTGAAAAAGCAGGGAGTGGAATTAAGGCCTTTGAGGAACCTCCAGGGATTTTTCAAATGAAAAATCATATAGACCTTGCCAATGGACTTGGTCTAATCGATTTAGAACGAGCAGGAAAAATTTCAGGATCTCGTTTTTATATTTTAAAAAATGAAATGGTCAAGCTAAGCATGGCACTATCTAATTTTGCAATAGACTATTTGATTAAAGAAGGATATACAGTAGTGCAACCTCCTTTCATGATTAGAAGAGAAGCAATGGAGGGAGCAGTCATATTGAGCGATTTTGAGGAAACCATTTACAAGATAGAAAATGAAGACTTGTATATGATAGGCACCTCAGAACATCCCTTAGCATCGATGCACATGAATGAAATTCTGAATGGGAAAAATCTCCCCATCCGATATGGAGGGATTAGTACATGCTTTAGAAAGGAGGCAGGTGCACACGGTAAAGATATGAAAGGGCTTTTTAGGGTACATCAATTTGATAAGGTAGAACAATTCGTCTTTTGCAAACCCGAGGACTCTTGGAAGGAACACGAAAGACTTTTGCAAATTACTGAAAAATTTTATGAAATTCTAGAGATTCCTTTTAGGACAATAATTTTGTGCTCTGGAGATCTTGGAAAGGTGTCTGCGAAGACTTACGACATAGAAGCTTGGTTTCCTGCTCAAAATTCCTATAGAGAGATATGCTCATGTTCAAATTGCACTGATTATCAAGCAAGAAGTTTAAGGATAAGGTATAGAGACAATCCCAACGATGAAACATCCTTGGTTCATACATTGAATAGTACTCTTGTAGCAATTCAGAGAACCCTGGTCGCTATACTAGAAAATTACCAGACTAGCAAGGGGACAATCATAGTTCCGCAAGCTTTGAAAAAATACATGGGTGATATGGATGAAATAGGCAAATGACGTAAAAATATCACAGACTTGTTTATAAAAATTCATACACATACTTTATCAAAATGTACAATTAATTAAGTTTTCATATTAACGGAGAAATATTAATCGCTACTGATATATTGTTTTGCGAAATAAAGCAACCATAATGTATATATCTTAGTTGTCAGGCTCATATTATAATGAGCTTGTTAAACGTACTGTCTCAAACAAGTAGTATGTTCCAAAACTTTGGCTTACAAATCGGGCCTCAATATGACCCATTGTTCTACGATGTAATGATATACATATTTGGAACCATGTTATTTGGAGTATTCTTACTAGGTGCAATTTCATTTTGGTTGAGAAGGAAAGGTCTTGGTGGTCAATCTGCTAAAGAGAAATGGACTCAAGAATTAGAGAAATACTTCCAAAAAGAACAGATAGGATTAATGCCTGACGAAAAACACCACTGGTAATAAATAAAAAGAATTAATCCTTTTTATTTATATAATAAATTTTTAATTATTGTTTGTTTCTCTTGTATCAAATTATAATTAGCCAATGGGGTTTATCGCTTGGTGAAATTGAGACCATCAATAATCTTTTCAAAGACTATGATATTTCAGAAAATCCTATCAATCAAAATGTAGGCTACGCAAGCACTTTAGGAATCGAATTTGTAAAAAACAAAGATACGGAATTCTTTGATTGTATAACAATCGAAAAATGGACAGATCTGGTAGAGGTTATCAAAAATATAAAGAAAAGAAGGGGAAGAAAAGGGTTGAAATTAAAAATAACCATAACAGACTATTTTGAATCTGGAGAACCCAATGATATCAACGTGCACATCAAAAATAGTGATGATGTAGATAATAGAAGGGAAATTGAGCTATTATTTTTTAAGAGAACCATTTTCTTACTAGTACATAAGATTGACTCGGAATTTATTAAAGGGCTTGAGAGAATCGAGGTAGCGATTGAAAACTTTACAGAATTATTTAAGAAATTAACCCAATCCTCGGTTTCAGAAGATCAATATAAAAAGGATAGATATGAATACGGCAAAGCCGAGTTTCACCATAGTCTACACGATGACTATCATGGGACTATAGGTAATAGAAAAAATGAGATCCAAATGCAGATTTTTTTATTCGATGATAAAAAGAGGGTTTGGAAAGTTCTTTAGAGCGGTATTAAGATAAATAAAGAAAACATGGTTGAGCGATTGCTCAACCCATAGAATTAAAAAAGACCATCTTTAGGAAGATAAAGTATGGGGAGAAAGGATGACGCAAGTGGTGTCGAAAAAAATATGAACATTTTTCTAGATTTCAAGAACAAAGAAATCAATACTGGAGAAGAGTTAGAGTGTATAATAACAATTAATTATACTGGTAGATTCGACAGCATAAGCATTAATTCCCAGATCGAAGATTCGTCGGATGTTTTTACATACACAGAGATTAATGGTAAAAAAATTAACCATCCCTACGCAAGGCTTTCTATAATGAAAAAAGAACTTCAAAACCCAAGTAGTATAAGATTGAAAGCTATTACAAAACATATTCCCAAAAGTACTGAATCAGTTGTTAAGCTTAGAGCAACACTAATTCAAGAACATAAAGAAATAGCATCTGATATTAAATTCATAAAAATAAAAAAATGAAATAAATTTATCCAAAGCTAGGTTCAACTTCTACCTGTCCAGTCATCCAAGGATGAGGTTCACAATGATACAAGTAATCACCCCGTTGGGTAAAAGTAAATTCAAATGTACCTTGAGGAGGAATCAGACCTATAGAAGCCAGAGAATCAAATCGCCCATTTATAGGGTCTTCATAGTCATTATCAGTCGTTACAGTATGTGCAGTAACATCATCATTTGTCCAAACCACTTTATTTGAGATACCCAATGATGCTCTTACCTCTTTGGGAGAATAGAAATTTGGATTTGCAGGTAGCGAAGAACCTTCAACTATTGAAATCTCAGTAATTCCAGATGGATTTAAGATTTCCTCGGATACTTCAGGTTTTGCATTTATTGCTGGAGTATAAACGAATTGATAGTATGCTAAACTAATAGTGACTATTACTACAAAGGAAATAATACTAATTCCTCCAATTTGGGACTGTTTTTTTACTTTTTCCAATTAGATTTTATTCCTAAATACGATAATAAATATTTTTTTTTATGAAATTACAAAAATACAAGTACTCTGATAAATAAAAAGAAATTAAGAGATACGATGCTGTAAAAAATTAAGTACGATTCTTGCCAGGATTAGTAGTTGTTGATCCCTCCTTGTCCGAAATTGAAGTAGGACTGGATGATTCAGGTGAGTTAAGCTGCTGGCGTAATTTCCCATCATTTGGATCATTCTTGATGGAGCGCAACGAAGCAGCATTGGTTCGTAAATTCGGATTAGAGTCATTAGACGAGGCAGACTCAGTACGGGCATCAACAGCTGTTGCGGAATTGTTTGAGGATGGCGATAAGGAGCTTCCCTTAGAAGTGGGTATTTCAGGAACCGGGACAGGTTTTTTGTCGTCTAATGATTTATCCGATGGGGCATTAAAGATACGATCCGATGAATCAGATAGTTCACTAACCTTGGCAGTTTTAGACGGCAATGACTTTGCGGAACCTGTACCAAAAGATGGAAAAACGAATTTGCGCTTATTGGTAGTTACAACTTCCACATTAGACTTGGAAAGTCCCCGTGAATACCTATATAGATGGAACATTCCCGCAAATACTAGCATTAATATTCCAATCAAGAAGAGCGAGTAGTTCTTCATACCATTTAATACAGCGTAATATGCAGCTATGTTCAAATAAACTTGAAATCCTATCAACACTATAAATAGAATATACAACCATTTAGCAGGAAGCTGTATTGAATTCTTCTCGGCAGGTTTTTGTTTCTTTGCATTAGCCTCTGCATTTTTCGCCAGCTTGATCATCAAGTAGGTAAAACCAAAGGACAATGGAACTAGCAAGGCCATCACGGTATATAGGAAAATTGGATCAATTACTAATCGTTCCAACAAAGACTTGGTTCTATCAGGATCGATATAAAATCCCCAATAGGTAGTAATTATGATCTGCGCTATACTAGTTATACCCAACGCGGTTATAATCGGCCTATCCTTCCAAGAGAATTTTTTGTATCTATCGATGAATGGAATTATTAACAAGGTGAATATGAATAGTCCAGGCCAAAGTACACCTGTAGTAAACTTATCGAATGCACTTCTTAAGAAAGCATATAACCCAGTAAGATACCATTCTGGAACGGTGACTCCAGGCGGTACAGTTGGATCAAATTTAAGCCCCAAATCAATTGGAAATACACCTCCAGTCAACATTATCGCTCCCGTAACAGCCATCACCATGGGAACATCAAATACCAAAAATCTAGGAAAATGTACTACCATTAATCCAAGCAGTACAATGGGCAAAAAGAAAACATGGAAAGCATAGAATCTGAGTACAAAGTCATGAAACCCAGATCCGAAGAACGCGTTCATCATATCGGGCCCCAAAATAGGGATCGAATTAGTCAGCGACGCCGCTATAGAAATAGCTAATACGGCTCTTTCGCTAAAAATAATATCATAGCC